>JABXKY010000266.1 GCA_013619005.1 Candidatus Bathyarchaeota archaeon
GGGCATGGTGACATAGCCCTTTCTGTCCTTTATGCCCTGGAGGTAAATTGATAAACCGGGGCATACCGCGACGCACAGTGTGCACCCGGTACATTTCTCCCAGTCAACTATCGCGAGCGAACATAGGGACTCCTTCTGTATCGCGTCAACCCTGCACACAACGGCGCATGGGTTGCACGGAATCTCCTCAACGCACTCGATGAGGGCGACCCTCTTCTGTGAGACGATCGACTCTGGGGGTAATACTTTGAACTCTTCCAGCTCCTCCCTCTTGTGGTAGCCCCTCTGCAGGGCGTTCAATTCATCATTCGACATTATTGAAGCACCTCCTCAATGTTCTCAACAGTAATCTCCTCGATGGCCGCCTTTAGACGTGCACTGAATGGTGAGCCTCGGTCGTCTTCCAGGGCGTGGGTGTACTCCTCAAGCTTCTCGGTGACGCCCTCGTCTCCTAGCCCCAGGGCCTCCGCGACGTATAAACCGGCTAGTCCTCCCTCAAGCATGGCCGTGGTGGCCTCCTCGATGCTACCGCAGTCACCCGCTATGTAAGCGTTCTTTGCGAAGCGGAACGTCTTGTCCCGTATTGGGATGTTTCCACCGAGGGTTCCGTTGTTCACCATCTTGGGGTTGAACAGCTGCACCAAGTCATAGGCCGAGTTGAGCCCAGTACCGATGCAGACGAAGTCACAGTCCACCTTGAACTCGGATCCCTCTACAGGTGAGTAGTCGGTGTTGAGCTTCGTCATGATGGCGCCGTTCACCTCGTTTCTTCCCAGAGCCTTCACGATGGTGTGCCTGGTGACGATGGGGACGCCGTGCCTCTGTATCTTGGCTGCGTGGACGTGGTATCCCCTAACCCTTCTGAAGCTGGGCGCGTACACGCCCGCGACCTCTATGCCGGCCTGGATTAGGTGATAGGCCACCATTAGCGCCACGTTTCCCGTTCCAATGAGAACGCCTCTGTTCCCCGGCTTGACGCCGAACACGTTAAGGAGTGTCTGGACTCCACCTGCGCCATAGACACCGGGTAGATCGTTGTTATCGAAAGAAATGCTCTTCTCGTACGCACCAGTTGCCACGAGGTACTTCTTTGCCTTCACTTTTAGCGTGGCGTTCCCCGGGCGCTTCATCAGCATGGTATTCTCGTCTGGATAATACCCGACTGCGCTTGTCTCCGTCATCACCTTGACGTTAGGCAGCTGAGAGAGCTCGGCTATCATCTGATCCCCTAGTTTGAAGCCGCGTTTACCGGCGGCGTACTTGACGTCGCTGAAGAACGTGTGGGTCTGCTTGACCAGCTGGCCCCCCAGCCTGTCCTTGTCATCAACTATGAGGATTTTAGCGCCCCTCTGACCTGCCTCTATCGCGGCCTGCATCCCAGCAGGGCCACCGCCCACAACCAGGAAGTCCGTCTCAATCGTTCCCTCGCTTCCCATGGTTTTTGGCGCTGGCTCTGGAAGAGCCCTCTTGAAAGCACCGAGGCCCGTGAGCTGCCTCATTATCAGCATGGCCGGCTTGTAGATGATACCGGGTTTGGTCATCAGCCTCATGTAGACCGCCGGCGGCAGCTTCATCAGGTTAAGTATAGGGTTCAGAAGGTCTGCAAGGTACTTTTGCTTCTTGATCTGCATCCCGTCCTTGCACATAACAACGCATGTTCTGACGTTGGGCACCCCGTCCACCTCCATCATGCATGCTGAGCATCGGCCAATAGCGCAGAAGAAGCCCCTCGGTCTGCGGTACTTGATACTCTTGCTGAACTCCCTTAGGCCGTTCGCGTAGAGTGCCGCAGCGACTGTTTCGCTCTCGAACGCCTTCATGGGTGTTCCGTCTAGGTATATCTTAACCTCTTTTCCTCTCTCGAACTCCAGGATGGGGTGTTCGTAAATTCTCCAATCTACCATTGCACTCATACACCTATTCATCCTTTTTTGTGACGAGGCTTCCGAGAGTAATGGGGTCAATTGGAGCCCTGATCCTTGTTGTATATTCAACACTTTTTCCCGTTATCTCTCGGAGGATTCCCATCGTTATTGATAAGCAAGTTTTTCCCTGGCAGTGACCCGTCGTCACGCCTGTGATCCTTTTCAACGTCTCCAAGTCGTCGTAGCCTGATTTAATGGCCGCCTTGATATCAGACTCGGTTACATCGTGACAACGGCAAACAATCTTTTTCACCATTTTAATTTTACACCATGTAATTCGTTATCCAAATATATAGCTTCAAGCTCCTTCGAGGAGGAGTTCCAACT
>JABXKY010000311.1 GCA_013619005.1 Candidatus Bathyarchaeota archaeon
GTTGTAGAGTCCAGCCTTGAGAGTCATCATGCCATTCTTCAGACAAGTTTTCATGATGTTTCCACTGGTTTCAGGATCAGGCTTCTTACTCTTCCTGTCCTTGACGAACTCCATCGCCAACATGGGACCTAATCCCCTAACGTCACCGATGCCTTCGTATTTATCATAGAACTCGTCGAGGCGCTTCCTCAGAACCTTGCCCAACTTTGCGGATTTTTCAACGATCTTTTCCCTCTCAATTATCTCGATGACCTTGAGAGCTGTTGCGCAGGCAACTGGGTTTCCACCGTATGTGCCTCCAAGGCTTCCAGGGTAGATGTTCTTCATGAGTTCATCGTCTGCAACGACAGCGCTGAGGGGTAGACCAGAGGCTATTGCCTTAGCCATTGTCATGACATCTGGGACAAGGTCGAAGTGGTCGACTGCCCACATTTTTCCTGTTCTACCGAAACCGGTTTGAACTTCGTCTACAACCAGTTTGATTCCGTGTTTCTCGCAGAGCTCCTTGAGCATAGTCATGAAAACCTTGGGAGGAACAATGAATCCACCCTCACCCTGCACCGGCTCAGTGATGATTGAACCAACAGTACTGGGGTCTACCTGTGTCTTGAAGACATTCTTTTCTATATGGTGGATTGCGGCTTTACCGCATTCGTCGGGGTCATCTGTTCCCCATGGGCACCTGTATGCATAGGGGAAGGGGGTGAAGTAGACTCCGGGCACGAAGGGACCAAACCCTACCTTGTAGGGATCCCATTTACCGGTGAGTGTCATGGCCATGTAGCTTCGTCCGTGGAAGCTGTTCTCAAAGCTCAGAATGTTTGGTCTTCCAGTGGCCTGTCGTACGATCTTTATTGCGTTTTCAGTGGCCTCAGAGCCACTGTTGAGCATCATGGCGCGTTTAGGGTGATCACCTGGAGTGATCTCTATCAATTTCTTCGCAAGATCTAGGTATGGCTCATAGTTGGCGACGTGAATGCAGCTGTGAATCAGCTTGTTTGCCTGGCCATATATGGTGTCTACGATTTCCTTCTGGCAGTGCCCTAAGCTTGTTACACCTATGCCTGAAGTGAAGTCTAGGAGTATATTTCCGTCTACATCTTTCACTATAGCGCCCATTGATTCAGCGATAGTGATGGGTTGGACGAGGTAGACACCTGGCGGAACGAGTTTGTTCCGTTTTTCAACAAGTGCCTTTGATTTGGGTCCTGGAACCTCAGTGACTATCAGGAACCTTTGGCATATTCCATCGGCTAACATTACCGTATTGGGTTAATAACCCTAACGACTATTCTTTCTTCTCCTGCACGTCTCGTATAAACAACAGGATTATTGGAATCGACATAGCCTCTAGTATACTTCCCGAAAGGAGCAGTAAACTGGGATTCGAGTCATAGATCATACCGCCGACAATTCCTCCAGGTAGACTGATTAAACCAGCTAGTGTACCCATTAAACCTAGTACCTTCCCTCTTTCAGCAGGAGGTACAATGTCAGCAATAAGGGCTGACCAGGCTGGACCTCCCATGTTGCCTCCAGTCCTTAATCTCCCTCCCCCTAAACCTTGTGCAACTCCTATTACACCGTATGCAGCTATCAAATGCGTATAGTTTTTCAACCCATAGAGGCTGAAGGAGTCAAAAGGTCCAAGACCTCGGGCTAGGGCGATACATGGTACTCGACCATATTTGTCCGCGATTATCCCACTGATGTAATACAATGGAACAGCGATGAACATTGAAAGGGATTGTAGGAATCCATACTGCCCGTAGGTCAAGCCCACATAGTTTGGATCCGTTGCATAAATGGATAGGAAGCTCCAGGTCATTCTCATTGCAAAGGACCCGATTACTCCGACTGCAGTCATCGCCCAAATCGTTCGTGGTTGAGCCTTGAAGACACTAACCATGTCACTCATTGTTTCCTTGAAACTCTGTTTCAGATCTTCTTTTGAGGGGATAAAAGTCTCCTCAAGGTACTTTGCCCTTACCATCGTTGCTACACCTGCTGCAACTATAAACATCATCAATCCGTATCGTACAGCGGGGCCAACACCCATCACGTCAAGGTAGAATCCACTAACAAGAGGCATGAACATGGAGGGTATGGATGTTACCATACGGTATGCACCATATGCCTGCCCTCTATTTTCAACTGGAAGTGATTCAGCTATCATTGCATTGAAGGCGGGCATGTAGATACTTGCAACGGCGTTCAGGACCATACCAGGTATAACCCACTCCCATGAA
>JABXKY010000256.1 GCA_013619005.1 Candidatus Bathyarchaeota archaeon
GATTAATATAGGACAAATTGCTATCATAACTTCTTTTTTTGCCCCCCCACGCGTAACTCTGTGTGTTTTGATATGGAAATCTATAGCATTGATGCGCGCGCTCTCAACGGCAGTCACAAATTGTAAGTTCATATGTTGAGTTTGGATTAAATACATATCAAAACAAGTATGCTTATGGAATCCGACATATCGACTCTGGTAAATGAGCTTAAAAAAGAGGTCCCACAAAAGATGGCCTCAAGCAAAATAGACGGCTTTTCACTTGCGATTACAGGGAAAACGGGAAAACTTTGGTCAAAGGGATTCGGACAAGCAGACCATAAGGGAAACACAGTATCATCCCAGACCCTCTTCATGATAGGGTCCCTCTCCAAAGCTTACACATCCACCGCGTTCCTCAGGGCAATGCAGGCGGGGCTTGTGAGGCTCGACGACCGGTTAATCGACTATTACCCTGAGTTTAACTGGAAGACAAGATACGGTGGAGACCAGCGGGAGGAGGTAACCTTCAGGCACTTGTTAACCCACTGGGGTGGACTGCAACACAACGCAAACCTAAAATCAACAGAGGCAGACCCCATCGACTTCCTCGAGTACATGCGAAGGGTCAACGGGATGTGGCAGAAATACCCGGTAGGTACACGGTTCTCATACTCAAACATCGGTTATGATTTGGTGGCAGCAGCCCTTCAAAGGATAACAGGTCAAAGCTTCGAAGACTGGATGCAAGAACAGGTCTACGAGCCACTTGGGATGAAACGAAGTACTACAGTCGCCTCACAGGCACTCAGAGGAAGTGATGTGGCTAGGGGTCATTTCGGGGGTTCCGAGTTCAGCTTCCATGATACAGTTAGTCCACAAATCGCATCAGGTACCCAGTACAGCTCTGTTGATGATATGTCAAATTTCATAGCTATGCATCTTAATGGGGGCAAAGTAAACGGTGAGACATTCCTAGAAAAGAGTCTCCTAGATGAGGTATACCGGATTCCGTACAGGGACCAGTACCAGTTAATGGCTATAGGAATGGGCATTGGGGTTAGACGGTTCAACTACGGGGGACAGCTTTTACTCTCGTTTTTTGGGGATGGTCCAGGTTACATATCGCTTCATCAATTAATGCCGGATCTGGGTATTGGCTGGGTCATGTCGTGTAATCAGGCAATGAACTCGTTCCAGCTGATGGGCGGCGTCGCAAAAAAGATCGAGGAGTATATGGTTAAAGCCAAGTTAGGCGAGTTGCCGTCTGATCTGGATGTCGCTGACCAGATTCCAAAAAGAGAGCAAGTGACCCTAGACGCGGATAACTTGAATCGGCTTTCAGGAAAGTACGTCTCAAGGATGACCAAGATTCAGGTGGAACATCTGGACGGCAGTCTGAGCTTCAAGTGGAAGGGCGAGCCCAATCACCTTGTAGCGTTATCTGGGACCGAGTTCACCTCAAAGATCATACCCCTTGTCAAGTTCAGGTTGGATGAAAAAGGAAGACCTTTGACATTGAAGATTCTGTCCAGTAACGGCAATACCACGGTTCTCGACTATGATGGAGGGCTAGCTGACCCGGAGGGCCCAGCAAAACCAGAGTGGGACAAGTACCTTGGGTATTACAGGCGGGATTACGGCGTCCTTTGCTGGTATTATGCCGTTTCCATTGTAGATGGATATTTGTTCCTTGTAACCGAAGGCGATGGTTTTAGGCTAATTGAGGATGAGGCAGGGATGTTCTTCACTTCGGATGCACAGAGTGTGCAATTTACTGATGCGTCGATGATACTTCCTGACTGGGTGTACGAGAAGGAGGAACTTTCATCTGAACTGATTCAAGGCCTCATGAAGACAGACCCTAACGATATCAGGCTCCACAAATCCAGTCTCGACAGCATTGTTTCCATCCTCGAAAGGACAGGTAAAAACGATGACGCCAACATGATAAAGGAGCTATTGGATAATTCGTAGATTATTTGAATTCTGCCAGAGGTTGTAGAGTGCGCGCACAAAATCGATTTAATTAACAGAAAATGCCATATTTTTACTAGTAACTGTAATATTGAATTTCCTGTGGTAAATTTTCGAATATACGCTCATATATACGAATACGCGCGCCTCTTTAACACATAAACACTTAAACCAATATGTTAATAAGAGGATAAGTGTATAAAGTATAATGTGGGTATGCAAGGTGAAATAATGACAACAATAACACGCGAAGACATAACACGCTTTGCATAC
>JABXKY010000244.1 GCA_013619005.1 Candidatus Bathyarchaeota archaeon
GTGTTATATTCTTCTCACCTAACCTGTATCCATGAGCGAGAAAGTTAGGGGAGTCATCACATGGCTCTACTACAGGGATCTGCCGCGAGCGCAAAAGTTCTACGAAGACATTATGGGCCTAAAGGTGGAGGTGGACCAGGGCTGGAGTGTGATCTACAAGATCGTTGACGGGGCCTATGTGGGTCTCGTTGACGGCGCCCACGGATACCACAAGGCCAACAACATCAAGCCGGTTATCCTTTGCCTAAACGTGGAGGACGCCGATGCGTGGCACAAGAAACTTATAGACAATGGCTTGGAGATTGAGAACCTGCCCAAGGAGTCCGAGAGGCTGAAGGTGAAGGTCTTCATGTTCAAGGACATTGAGGGCTACACCATCGAGATCCAGGAGACCATGCCCAACGGTCTGAGCATCTAGGGAAGGATATCCTCCAGCATCCCTATCAAGGTGCCTGGCTCGATCTCCTCGAACTCGTACTTCACCCTGAGAACGGGCTTATCCACTGTCATGTAGCGTCTAAGATCCGTTGGAGTCCCCATCAAAACCAAGTCACATGGGGTAGCATTAATGGACTCCTCAAGCTCCCTTATCTGCCCCTCACTATATCCGACTGCTGGAAGGAGCTTGCCCAGATTAGGCCATAAGTCATAGACATCCTTTATGGAGCCCTTGGCGTAGGGGCGGGGGTCAACTATCTCGGCTCCCTTCTCCCAAGCCTTCAACGTGGCGGCCCCATACTTCATCTCTCCGTGGGTCAACGTGGGTCCGTCCTCGATGATGAGCACCTTCTTGTCTGTGAGCTTGTCCTCGTCCTCGGCCGTGATTATCATGTTTGACTCAATTATCTTGGCCGTTGGGTTGATCTTTCTGACGTTTTCTTTGATCTTCATGACGTTCTCGGGGTCCGCTGTGTTCACCTTGCTTACGATGACAATGTCCGCCATCCTCACGTTAGTCTCACCAGGGTAGTAGCTCAGCTCGTGCCCCACCCTGTGGGGGTCCACTATGACGATGTGCTTGCTTGGCACGTAGAACGGGAAATCATTGTTCCCGCCGTCCCAGACCACGATGTCCGCCTCCTCCTCAGCCGCATTGATGATATCCTGATAGTCGACACCCGCGTACACTATGGCCCCCATGTCGATATGTGGCTCGTAATCCTCCCTTTCCTCCACAGTGCACTCATGCTTGTCAAGGTCATCGTAGGTCTCGAACCGCTGTAGCCTCTGTTTGACAAGGTCCCCGTAGGGCATTGGATGCCTGATGACCACCACCTTGTACCCAGTCTGCTTCAGCGTCCTAACGAGCCACCTGGATGTGGGGCTCTTACCGCTACCCGTCCTTGATGCACAGATGCTGATCAGTGGCTTCTTGGGCTGGATCATCGTGTCCCTGGGTCCCAGGAGGACGAAAGATGCCCCAGCTGATTGGACCCTCGCCGCCTCGTCGTGAAGGTACCTAGCAGACACATCGCTGTAGCTGAAGAACACCTCGTCCACCTTCAACTCTTTTATGATCTCCTCAAGCTGCTCCTCAGGGTAGATCTTAATCCCTTCCGAGTATCTGTCCCCCGCAAGCTCAGTGGGGTATGTCCTTTTCTCAATCCCAACCCCTGCGTCCAGTTCGCTGATCTGGGCCGCGGTGAATGCCACTACCTCGTAGTCTGGGTTGCCCCTGAAGAAAGTGTTGAAGTTGTGAAAGTCTCTCCCCGCCGCTCCCATTATCAATGCTCGTCTAACCATAATGAACAATTGATTCAGCATATGTTGAGGATAAAACGATTTCCTTTTTGAGACATCTTACCATAAATAGGGCATTTTTCCTACTTCCTGTCCCATTTGAGGTGCAGTGGGCTTCACTATCTTTTTCAATGACTCCAAACATCTTCCATTACCATGTCTGATGATTCCTTCGCTGATCAGTCAAGCCCATCCGAGATAAAAGAGAGAATGAAGGGCTACAGCTCGTGGCTTGAGATAGACCTTGACCACCTTGGACACAACCTTGATGAAATCAAGAACCACGTCGGTGTAACGGTGATGGCTGTCGTCAAGAACAACGCCTACGGCCACGGGATCATACCTGTGACCGCTTACCTTGAGTCAAGGGGCGTTGAGTGGTGCATGGTGGCCAAGCTCTACGAGGCCCTCAAGATCAGGGAGGCGGGATTAGAGCTCGATGTCCTGAACATGGATGTTCTATTCACTGAGGGGCAGTATGA
>JABXKY010000171.1 GCA_013619005.1 Candidatus Bathyarchaeota archaeon
AGCTTACGCATCCCGTTTGTACGCCGTTGAGCCCTCGACGATTGTCTCAATGACGTTGAAGCTTTCGTCCATGATCACGATATCTGCATCGAACCCGGGCTCCAGCCTCCCTTTTGATTCTAATCCAAGAACTCTTGCGGGAGTGGTTGTCGCCATCTGCACGGCAACGGGTAGACTAACCCCTACCTTTTCCACCAAGTTACGCACCGCCTTATCGAGGCCAACTGAGCTACCGGCAATCACCCCAGATGGCAACTTGATAAGACCATCATCCAACAGGAAGATTCTACCATCAAGGACGTGCTCACCATTTGGAAGCCCAGCCGGTTTGATGAGGTCCGAGATGAGTACCGCTTTTTCAGGTCCCTTGACCCTGACTGTGAGCCCTAGGAGCGTTGGATGGACGTGCAGGCAATCCGCTATTAGCTCAACGGTTACGTTTTCATCCTCAAGCCCCGCGCCAACGACGCCGGGGTCCCTGTGATGGACTCCGCGCATCCCGTTCCAAAAGTGACCTAGATGAGATACCCCGGCATCAAACGCCTGACGAGTCTCATGATAAGCGGCATCCGTGTGACCAGCCGAGACCACTATGTTGCGTTCTCTCAGAAACTTAACGGCGTCAAGACCACCCTTGACCTCTGGCGCCAGTGTAACGATTTTAAGGGTGTCACCGGCTGCCTCATGAATCTCCTCAAGCTGACGCTGGGTTGGCTCTCTAGCAAAGTTTTGCTGAGCCCCTATCCTGTTTGGGCTGATAAAGGGGCCTTCAAGGTGAGTTCCAAGAACCTTTGCCCCGGATACACTCCCTCTCATCTCACGTTTCACTCGCACTAGGGCTTCCAGGAGTTCTTTCTGTGGGGCTGTCTGCAACGTTGCAAGAAAACCTGTGACGCCTTTGGAGGCTAGGCTTTGTGAGATATGTTGGAGGCTGCCAGTCTCCGGGTCCATTGCGTCGTGCCCAGCAATCCCGTGGACGTGTATATCTATGAACCCGGGCGCTATCACCGCGTCCCCGTGATCAACAACGCCATTACAAGGTCTCCGTGGCCCTACGTACATTATCTTGGAGTCCTTAACTTCGATCTGTCCCTGTTCTATCGTTCGAAACGGGGTTACCAAGTTTCCTCTCAGAGCCATCAATGTTTTCACTCCCCCACGTCATAGAGAAGATGCCTTTCCCTTTTTTTGAGATACCGTTTGGTCTCGGCTTCCCAGGACCCAACTATGTTATCAACAGGCGTATTCTGTTTCAGGTGTTCTCTGAGTTTATCTGTTCCCGCCAATAGGTCGAAGTGGCGCCGTGGTTCATAGGATGGTTCATTGAACTTGAACTCGTCTGGGTGCTGTTGCCTCAATGTTGATAGAAGATGTACCCCGGTCTCCACGGGCTTGAACAGGTCCCGGTCAATTACGTGGACCTGAACCCCGTTACATCTGGTGTCCTTGAACCGCCAGAAAGCCGGGGTAAAGTGGCACCCGCGGAACTTTACGCCAGGCAGCCCAAGCCCGTTCATAGACCCCGCCCATTTTTTCTCATCGATCCAGGGCGCTCCAAGGTATTCGAACGGTCTGGTTGTCCCTCTCCCCTCAGAGGCATTTACCCCCTCGAAAAAACAGGTCCCCGGGTACACCGTGGCTGTATCAATCGAGGGCAGGTTAGGGCTAGGCTGGACCCATGGAAGTCCCGTCTCGTCGAACCAGTGCTCCCTCCGCCAGCCCTTCAATGGGATGATGCTGAGTTCGCATTGAATCACGCCGTTGATGAGAGACGCCAGCTCGCCCGTTGTCAGACCATGCCTTATGGGAATCGGGTGAAGCCCCACAAAGGACTCGTACCCCTGTTCCAGGATGTTTCCCTCGACGTTTACCCCGTTTATAGGGTTGGGCCGATCCAGCACCACCACTTTTACGCCGTGCCTAGCGGCGGACTCCATGCAATGGGTCAGTGTTGACACATAGGTATAGAACCTTGACCCGCAGTCCTGAATGTCAAAGACAAGGGTATCAACGCCCTCCAACATCTTCTCCGTTGGCGCCCTGTGGTCACCGTACAGACTGTAAACTGGAAGCCCTGTGTATGGGTCCCTGTGACTTGGCACATCCAGGGCGTCCTGTATGTCCCCCCTTGCCCCGTGCTCCGGGCCGAAGACGGCTGTTAGCTTGATTTCCTCGTGTTTATGGAAGGCATCTAAAGTTGATTCAAGTTGGGCTGTTACACCGGTTGGGTTGGTCACAAGGCCGATCCCATCAAACCCAAGGCAAGCCCTGGGCTCGTCGAGGAGAACATCTACCCCGGGTAATACCTTCAAACAGAGTGCCTCCTATATGCCTGTCCGATCGTCTCCCATACCTTTCTCGGGTTGGCTGAAGCCATGTAGCTTCCCTCGGCTCCCCTATAGGGCCAGGCGAACAAAGAGTCCGTTCCCAGCTCCGCCGCTATCTCAGCGGCCTCAGAGAGCTCCTTTTCTCTACCCTCAGGTACCTTGAACGCCATCAACCAGAGCTGGGACCTTTTATTGTACTTATCAGCGAGAGAAAGGCAGTGCTGACCCTGTTCACGGAAGAACCTCAGCCCTTCCTCCCTGTTCATCTCCGTGTGGAAATAGTAGGGGTCTGTTCCCAGTACATCGATCTCGGGTATCGCCGCGATCTTCTCCCAATCAGTGATTCCGATAAGGGGGCTCTTGGTGGGTAACAGACAAGTGATGACATCGACGCTTGGGTCGACCTGTTTGACCTTCACACTTAGGTCCCTCAGGAAACCCACTGCGCGGTCTTCCCTGAAACCGATAACCTCCCCGGTGAGCTCAGAGGGCATATCTCCCCCGTGTTCCTCCTTGAAGAGACCGTCACATATTGGGCATGTGCATGCCCAGTCGGGGTCATGCCAGTTGGCGTAATGGGGCTCGTCCCAGAACAAGCCCTCAAGCTCCGTCTCACAGATCATGGCCTCGATACTTGTCTTCAAGTGGTCCCTAAACGCCTGGGAGTTGAGGCACATGGCCGCGTATGGCTTACCCGACGCCCCCCGTTGTCTGCCCTCAAGGGAGCGCATGAGAAACAGGCTGGGGGGCTCACCAGCCAACGTTTTTCCCCACCCCCATAGATCCACGTAGGGCTTCAGCCCTGCATCCTTGGCGGTCTTGATCAGATCCACGGTGTTGCCATGCCAAAACCACCAGTCAAACTCAGAGACCGCCAGCAGCACCGCGTTACAACCGTGGTCAACCATCTCGTTGAAGTCGAGAATAGCCCTGTCAGGGTACGCTACCCCATAATATGATACCCCTCGCTCATTGATCATCGTTCTCGCCTCTTGTCTCCAGTAACTGCCTCAGGGTACGGGGCCCCAGTTCCCTTGCCGCCTTTTCTGGGCTCATGTCGGTCATGGTCAGGAGTATGGCTACTCGGACATCCCATTCAGCGGCCTCAAGCGCTCTCTCCGCCTCCTTAACGGGTGCCCCCGTAATATCTGCCACTATACCTTTGCTCCTTTCTCTGAGCTTGATGTTTGTCGACTGAACCCCCACCATGTACCCGTCATACACGTAGCCGAGCCTGATCATCGCCGTTGTCGTCATCATGTTCAGCACCATCTTCTGGGCTGTCCCTGCCTTCATCCTTGTAGAACCGGCGACCACCTCGGGTCCGACAACCACCTCGATGGCGGTGTCGACCAGCTGGGACAACGGTGTGCCGTTGTTACATGAAAGGCCAACGGTGGTCACTCCAAGCTGCCGCGCTTTCACGATCGAGCCCAGCACGAAAGGCGTGGACCCGGACGCGGCTACCCCGATGACTATGTCCTTTTCTTTTAACCCGAGTTTCTCCATCTCCTGCACGCCGTTTAATGAGTCATCCTCGGCGGCCTCAACCGAGGTGTAGATGGCTTTCACGCCGCCTGCTATCACGGCTGATATCTTTTCTGGTGGAAGGCCGAAGGTTGGAGGTATCTCTGATGCCTCTAAAACGCAGAGCCTTCCACTGGAGCCTGCCCCCACCAAGTAGACGCTTCCCCCGGCTTTGATAGCTTTTACAATACCCTCTACGGCTGCCTCAATCTGTGATAGTTGAGAGTGAATTGCCTGAGATATTTTTTGATCCTCCTTGTTGATGATCTCAAGAATCTCTCTGATAGGTCTCTCATCTATCCCCTTCGAAGCTATGTTCCTTTTCTCCGTTACCCTACTCATCAAACCACCGAATACTCTTCCCCACGTTTACCTGTAAACCGTCGCTGATTTCTACGTCAAGTGAATTCAAGGCCAGTAAGGCCGAGCCAACTGTTGGAGTGAACAATGGCTCAATAAACTCGCACGTCTGCGCCACCTCTCGCACGGTCTCCTCAAACGCGCGGTTATACCTGTTAGGCTGCTTGAACACACCGCCGCTGCAGGCAACGGGGAAACCTCCATCTATTTGAAGCCTCTTTATCACTGCCTGGGCTACCAGCCCTAACTGAGTGCCCGCGTTTTCCATGATGAAGGAAGCCACGCTGTCCCCGCGGTTCTCCGCCTCTTTCACGAGTGGCACTATCGAGGCAAAGTGACTCGCCTCACGTTCTGGGCTATAGGCCCAGTCAATAATCTCCTCCATGTCACTGAGCCCCAGATGACCCATTACCATCTCCTTCAGTTTTGTCGGAGCCCCAGATTGATCATGGTCTTTGAGGGCAGCTATTATCGCGTTCTTGCCAATGGCGTAGCCACTCCCAACATCCCCGAGTCGCCAGCCCCACCCTCCAGCCCTGGCCTCCTCACCTTTCTTATTCATTCCGTAGGCTATTGACCCGGTGCCAGCGATGACGACAACGCCGGGTCTGCATCCTGTTGCCCCAGCTAAAGCTGAATGTGCATCAGAGACTATCTTGGTGACCCCATAACTGTTTGGAAGTCTATCATAGATCTCCTCTCCTAGATGTGATCGAGTTGCCCCGGCTAGACCAAGCGTACTAGCCTTAAACTCCTCTACACCAGATGCCTGTCCTGCACTATTCACCGCCTCGATGATGTTACTCAGGGCTTGTTCAACGCCATTGGTGATAGGGTTGGAGGGCCCGGCTTGTCCCCTTCCTACAACTGTGCCATCGAGTCTCATGATTACGGCTCTGGTCCACGTTCCGCCGCCATCCACACCTAAAACATGGTCATCGGGCAAGTTTTACACAAATATGCTCAATACTTCGGGCTTTTAACGTCTATCATGCTTCAAGTCATGAGACCATAGTTCTAAAAAACATGTGGCTGGTTACTCTATGTAGATAGTTTATGTTCGATCTGGTAATTAAAAACGGAAAGGTTTTCACGGGTGCGGGGAACCCTTGGTTTGTCTCTGATATCGCGGTAAAAAACGGAGTAATAACTGAAATAGGGAAAATCAGTAAAGACGCTAAAACTGTAATCGAGGCGAAGGGCCTCGCTGTGGCTCCTGGAGTCATTGATCTCCACGATCATAGCGACTACACGATACTTGCTAACCGTGAAGCCGTCTCAAAGGTCCATATGGGCGTAAGCACCACTGTTTTCGCCAGCTGCGGATCCGGTGCAGCTCCGTTAAACGAGGAGATGCGGGACGAGATAAAGCGACACTCACCATTCCTGAAGGCATCAGGAGTTGATGTAACGTGGTCATCCATGGAGGAGTACCTGTCTTTCCTTGGATCAGATGGTTTATCCATTAACGTCGCGCCCCTGGTGGGCTTCGGCACCGTTAGAAAATACGTCATGGGTATGGAGATGAGGGCCCCAACTCCCCAAGAGTTGGATTCAATGAAACATCAGATAGGTCTCGCCATGAAGGCTGGTTGCAGGGGAATCACCACAGGCCTCAGATATGATCCGCAGAGCTATGCCACAACTGAGGAAGTCATTGAACTAAGCAAGGTAGCTGCTCAATACGGTGGATTCTATACTAGCCATGTAAGAGATGAGGGCGACCGGGGAGCCCCCGTGGCCGCTATCGAGGAAATCATCAGGATCTCCCGTGAGGCGAATATTCCCGTCAATATAAGCCACTTTAAGATTCTGTCAAAGCGGTTCATGGATCTCTGCCCCGAACTCATCAAGATGGTTAACGACGCAAGGGACGAGGGGCTTCAAGTTACCGCGGACCAGTACCCATACAACGCAAGCGGCACCGGCCTTGGGGCATGGATCCCCAAGTGGGCTAATGAGGGCGGCTCCGAGAAGTTAGTGAAACGCCTGAACACCCCCGAGGTTTACGAGAAGATCAAGGAAGGCTTGGCGGTTTCAATGGAGGACAGGGGGGGTCCTGAGGCTGCACTGATTAGTAGCTTCCCTCTTGACGGCAGCCTGGTGGGGCTGAACCTCGCCCAGGTAGCGGATATGCGAAAACAGGAGCCATTGGAATGCTCCCTTGAGCTACTCAAGGAACACGTGGAGGCGGTCCTATCTGGCAGGATAAAAGGCGGGTTTAGCATCGTTAACTTCAACCAGACCGAGGAAAACATCCAGCTGATTATGAGACAGCCCTGGGTTGCCTTTGGGACAGATGGTAGAGCACATAGCCCCACGGGTGTCTTAAATAAAGACATCCCGGCCCCCCACCCCCGGTTCTACGGGACATTCCCCCGTGTACTAGGCAGGTATGTTCGAGAAAAGAACGTGATTACCCTCGAAGACGCGGTGAGAAAGATGACCAGCCTCCCAGCCCAGATACTGAGCCTGCGTGACAGGGGGATTCTTGTTCCAGGAAACCAGGCTGACATCGTTGTATTCGACCATGACACAGTTATTGACAGGTCTGATTTCGTGCCACCTGAGTCAACGAAACTTTTCCCAGAGGGCATACTTCACCTGGTGGTGAACGGGGAGATTACACTGTACGACAAAGAGCACACTGGGGCACGGGCCGGAAAAGTGCTTAGAAACCCGGTTGCCTCATGAGGGTACCCCCTCCTCTTATTTATTCAACGCTTGCCCATTTTCCCGTACAGAAAGGCCCCAACGATTGAGCCGCCAATTAGGGCTACCAACGTGTACGGGTCTCCGATGACCCCAGCACCGAAGAATATGAAAAATATGATCTGATGAAAGACGTATGCTAACAGACCTG
>JABXKY010000126.1 GCA_013619005.1 Candidatus Bathyarchaeota archaeon
AGAGGACACACGGCGCCGGGCATCACGCCGGTGATCTCCACCACGTCCTCAGATGAGGCTATACGCGCCTTCCCCGTGACTCCCCTCAGCTTCTTGAAGCTCACCCTATCGGAGCCCCTGAGGAAGAGGGCCGTGAACCCCGCCTTGGACTTCACTATGATGGTCTTGCATATCTCACCGGGGTTGATATCCTCCTTGGAGAACCTGACCACGTCCTCCACTGACACGGCCCTGTCGGTGAGCTCTATGACCCTGTACTCCACCCCGGCCCCCTCCAGAATATCCTCGACAGTGACCACCATAACCAGAAAACATCGACTTGCGTTGAAAACATCTTCGACAAAACACTCGCTTTTTTATAGAGGGGAGAATCCTGATAGAAGATACATAGCTGATTACAATGAGTGAAGGCTTAAACATCGTCGTATGCATCAAGCAGGTCCCCGAGACCACTGAGGTCAACTTCGACGAGGAGACAGGGCGACTGATCCGAGAAGGAGTCGCCGCGGTAATCAACCCCTTCGACGAGATCGCCATCGAGGAAGGGCTCAGGATCAAGGAAAAACACGGCGGAGCCGTCAAAGTGCTGACCATGGGCCCACCGTGGGCGGCAGACGCCCTCAGGGACGCCATAGCCATGGGAGCCGACGAAGGCTACCTCGCCACGGACCGGGCCTTCGCGGGCGCTGACACATGGGCCACAAGCCTGACCCTGGCCAAGGTCATCGAGCACATGGGAGGGTACGACCTCATCATATGCGGCCTCAAGACCACTGACGGCGACACGGGGCAGACCGGCCCGGAGATGGCCGAGCACATGGACATCCCCCACGTCTGCTACGTCAACGAGATCGTGGAGATCAGCGACGGCAAGGTTATACTCAAGCGCATCATGGACGACGGCGTGGAGACACTGGAGGCGCCGCTACCGTTGCTCATCACCGTCAGCAAGGACATCAACCAGCCCAGGCTGGCCACCCTCAGGGGTCGCCTCAAGGCAAAGAAGGCCGAGATCAAGGAGATCACAAACAGCGACCTCCAGCTACCTGTTGAGGAGATAGGCCTCGATGGGAGCTACACACGGGTGGTCAAGATATTCGAGCCAGAGGTGCACATGGCAGGCGAGGTGGTGGAGGGGTCCACCGATGAGCTGGTGGAGGCGGTCTTCGCCAAGCTACAGGAGTGTAAGGTGATCTAGATGAGCGCACCAGTTTACGTTGAAGAAGGCTGCACAGGATGCGGCCTGTGCGTCGCGACCTGCCCCTTCGGGGCCATCGATATGGTGGACGGCGTCGCGGTGATAAACGAGGCGTGCAGGGCATGCGGCGAGTGCATAGATGCCTGCCCGGTGAGCGTCATCATCATGCGTGAGGCCGAGGCAAAGGCCTTGGAGGGTAAGGGAGTGATGGTCTACGCCGAGATGAGCAACGGGAGCCTCCACAAGGTGAGCTTCGAGCTCCTGGGGAAGGCACGGGACCTGGCGTCCCAGTTGATGGAGCCAGTGTACGCCGTCCTAGTGGGCTCAGGCGTAGAGGACGCGGCCAAGCAGTTGGTGGCGAGGGGAGCTGACAAGGTCTTCGTATACGATGACCCCGGTCTGGCACAGTTCAGGGACGACCCCTACAGCGACCTGCTGGCAGAGTGTTGCAACGAGGAGAAACCCAGTATATTCCTGGTGGGGGCCACAAGCATCGGAAGGAGCATGGGGCCCAGGGTGGCCGCAAAGCTCAAGACGGGGCTGACGGCGGACTGCACCAGCCTGAACATCGACCCAGACTCAGGGCTCCTCCAGCAGACCCGCCCGGCCTACGGCGGCAACATCATGGCCACCATCGAGACGACCAACAGCAGGCCCCAGATGGCCACGGTCAGGTACAAGATGTTCCAGGAGGCAAACGTGGTTAACACGCCTAAGGGTGAGGTCGTCAAGAAGTCTGTTGATATGGGCAAGCTAACCGACAGGGTCAAGGTCCTGGGCTTCGAGGCGGCGGGGGAGCAGGTGAGCATAAGCGACGCCGATATCATCGTCTCCGGCGGACTCGGAATGGGTGACCCCAGCGGCTTCGAGCTCATGCAGGAGCTGGCATCCGCGTTAGGGGGAGCGGTAGGCGCAAGCCGCCCCACGATCGATGAGGGGTGGATAAACTACAGGCACCAAGTTGGTCTCAGCGGCAGGACGGTTCGCCCCACCGTCTACCTGGCGTGCGGTATCAG
>JABXKY010000164.1 GCA_013619005.1 Candidatus Bathyarchaeota archaeon
AGGGTCTACAAGATGGGAAGGGGGCTGGCCGCCCCCCAGATCGGGCACAATAAGCGCGTCGTCTACGTCCAGACTGAGGCTTTTACGGGGTACCTGGTCAATCCGTCAATAGTGTACAGGAGCCCCGAGACCTTCGAGGTCTGGGACAGCTGCTTCAGCATGAACACCGAGTTCTTCGTAAAGATACCCAGGCACAGGAGGATCAAGATCAAGTACACGGACCAGTTCGGTGAGTTCCACAACGACACCTTCACCGACAACATGAGCGAGCTCCTACAGCACGAGATAGACCACCTGGACGGCATCGTGTGCAGCGACCACCTCACCGATATACGGAACATCGCCATGAGGGCGGAGTGGGAGAAGAGGTACAGGGTGAAAGGAGTAGGTATGTAGCCTACATATACCTTAAATGGCGTAATTTTTTCATACCTTTAGTTTGAGCATGAAGACCATAGGCTTGCTTCTCATCGGCATCATCCTGGGCAGCGCGGGCGGCTACTTCGGTCACCAGTACCTGACGCAGCCAAGGCTGGATGAGCTGGAGGCAGACGTGGCGTCCCTGTCAGTCGATCTGACGCAGCTGCAGTCGGACTACGAGGTCCTGAGCACGGTCAGCGATTTCACCGAGGGACAACTCGATACGCTCCAGGAGGCTTATACCGACCTGGAGGCCGAGAACGCCACTCTCAACGAGGAGCAAGCCGAATTGAACCAGCAGTTTGAGCTGCTATCAGACATGTACGAGTCCCTTCTGGAGGACTATGAGACGAACCTGGGAGGGCTCGATTTTTCTAATCAAACAATACCGGTCATCGACCGAAGCTACATGTGGGAATACGATGGCGAGGAGTACACCTTCGATATCGCCATCCCCGAGCCGCTGTACGAGTACTACAGCGAGAAGACCCGGTACAGGACCCAGGACTACCGGGGATACATCATGCACCCCTACGACGACGACTACGTCAGGGTGCTCTTAAGCGAGTTCGACAGGATCATCGGTTTAACCGAACTCACCGAGGAGGACAAGGTGGGGCTTGTGCGCACCTTCGTGCAGAACATGGAGTACGAGCAGGACTCCGCTACCTTGGAGTACCCCAAGTTCCCCGTCGAGACCCTGTTTGACGGGGGAGGGGACTGCGAGGACACCACCATACTCATGGGCCACCTGTTGAAGGAGATGGATATGGGCACAGCGTTGATCTACATGCCGGGCCACATGGCGCTGGCAATAGAGGGAAACTCCACTGGCCTAGGGTGGACCATCGATAACACGACGTACTACTATCAGGAGACCACAGCGAAGGGATGGGACCCTGGGGACGTGCCATTCAGTTACAAGTACACGGAGTACACCTTATTCCCCATCGAGGATGAGCCGTACATAGCCCACACATGGGATGCGGTCAGGAAGAACGAGAAAGTAACGATCACAGTCACATACACAAACGATACCCCGTTTAACGCGACAGGATACAGGGCGTGGGTGGGCATTGAGCTCTCTGACGGGTACGAGTTCGGGAAAACTGGGGTGCTCATTGACCTAGATTTCAAGGAGTCCAAGACAACTACGCTGAAGATAGAGGGCCCCCGGTTCCAGACTATGAGGCTGGTGGTGGGCGTCAAAGCGCCCGACGGATCAGTGCAGAACAAGGTGTACAGTGAGTACTTTACCACGCGCTAGAGTTCATCTTTTATCCAGCCAACCTATCCATAACTCGAAATGGAGTTCTATGATGTAATCAAGACCCGGAGGAGCATCAGGTCGTACAAGAATACCCCCATACCCGAGGACGCGATGAGCAAAGTCCTTGAGGCGACGCGGATCTCCCCCAGTGGCCACAACAGGCAGTTCTGGAAGTTCTACATCGTCGAGGACCCTGAGGTCAAGAGGAAGGTCGCTGAGGGCTGTGATGGGCAGATGTGGATAGCCGATGCCCCCGCGGTCATCGTTGCCGTCGGGTACAACGTCCCGTTCAGCAGGGGCGGCTACATGGGGGACATGACGTTCATGATGGATGTTACCATCGCTTTCACCCACCTGGTCCTGGCAGCAAGGGCCGAGGGGCTGGGAACTTGCTGGATCGGCGCCTTCAGCAATGACGGCGTCAAGGAGGCCATGGGATTGCCGGATGACGAGAACGTTGTGGCCGTCACACCCATCGGGTACCCCGACAAGGATGTGTTCAGCGAGAACACATCACGCAAGGC
>JABXKY010000242.1 GCA_013619005.1 Candidatus Bathyarchaeota archaeon
TCTATATACTATTAGTATTCAATAAAAACCATAAAGACAAGCTTAAATGCCAGCGTGGGTCGTTTTCAATGAAATCGTTATTCTTAAAAACCATCGAGGGGAAGACTAACGATTAACAAAGAGGGAAAACTTTGATTGAAATTAGATTTCACGGCAGAGGCGGCCAAGGAGCTGTAACGGCTTCAAGGATCATCGCCATAGCTGCCTATGAGGAAGGCAAGTATTCTCAGGCAATCCCAATGTACGGCACTGAGCGCCGTGGAGCGCCACTTACTGCTTTCGTCCGAATCGATGATGTCCGAGTCAGGGAACGTGAGCTCGTTCACAACCCTGGCATCAGCATCGTTCTCGACCCCCTTATCGCTAAAGAGCAGAGCGTGGTAGACAACCTACTTCCTGGTGGGCTCGTCATCTTGAACTCAGCATCAGAGCCAGAGGACGTAAAGTTGGGCGGGGACTTCAAAATCGCCACTGTAGACGCTACAACCATCGCTCTTGAGACCTTAGGAAGACCGATCACTAACACAGCAATCCTGGGCGCGTTCGCCAAGGTTACTGGCCTGATCTCCGTAGAGTCCATAGAGAAGGCACTCAAGAAGAACTTCCCTGGCAGGATAGGCGAGATGAATATCGCAGCTGTCAAGAGGAGCTATGCGGAAGTCAAGGGCCCGGTTCAGGCCACCGTCAAGGATGCACCTGCAGAGAAGGCCGACATCCACGTAGGTGGTTATGGTGTACTGAAAGACGTATCAAGCTGGAGGGTATTCACCCCCGAGATTGACGTCGACAAGTGCATCAGCTGCAAGGCCTGCTGGATATTCTGTCCCGAGACCGCGATTGAGTGGGATGAGGAGACAAAGAAGCCAAGCATCCGGTACAACGCCTGTAAGGGCTGCGGAGTATGTGCAAACGAGTGTCCAGTGGACGCTATTGAAATGGTGAGAGTTGAGGCTTAAAATGTCATATGAAGTAATGGTAGGAAACAAGGCAGCAGCGGTAGCCTGTAGGCTAGCCCGCGTTCAGGTTGCCAGCGCATTCCCAATCACACCCCAGACGACGATCACGCAGTATCTCAGCGAGATGCATGCCAACGCCGAGTGGGACTTTGACTTCGTCAACGTAGAGGGCGAGCTCTCAAGCCAGGTAGTCGTTCAGGGCGCTTCACGTGTAGGTGCAAGAACCTTCACATGTACAAGCGGACCAGGGCTCCTTTACATGCACCACCCCATGCAGGGCACGGGCAGTGGAAGGCTTCCTGTAGTCATGGCGGTTGTTCATAGAAGCTACAAGGGCATGCAGCCAGACCACAGTGACCTAATGTCACAGCAGTGGACTGGTTGGAGTCACCTTTACGTAGAGCACGCACAGGAAATTCTAGACAGCCTCCTGATGGCCTACAAGATTGCGGAAGACCCAAGGGTAAGGATCCCAGGGGCCGTCGGTTACGACGGATACGTCCTAAGCTACACCGCAGAGCCCGTTGATATCCCTGACCAAGCATTAGTTGATGATTGGTTGCCACCAAACAAGGCGATGCCAAGCATCCTCCCTGACGAGGTTGACCCGTCAACCTTCGGTAGGGGATGGGGCGGAGGAGACCCACAGGATCGATGGAAGAGTCACCACGACGCGATCCTCGGAATCGAGGACGTGCTCAAGGAGACCATGGACAGCTTCGACAAGACATTCGGTCGCCGCTACGGCAACGGAATGATCGAGGAGTACAGGATGGAGGACGCAGAGGTCGCCATCATGGCCATGGGTACCATCGCAGGTACATGCAAGGCCGCGGTCGACAAGATGCAGGCAGAAGGCAAGAAGGTCGGACTTATCAAGCTGAGGAGCTTCATCCCATTCCCAGAGAAGGATCTCACAGAGTGGGCGAAGAAACTAGGCGGAATCGCGGTTGTCGACAGGTCAATCTGTCCAGGCAAGGGCGGTCCCGTATTCAGCAAGGTAAGGGATACATTCTACGACATGGAAGATAAGCCTAAAATACTACAGTTCCACGCAGGTCTTGGCGGTAAAGAGGTAAGGGTTCACGACTTCGAGGCAATCGGAGACAAGATTCTTAGCTACGCCAAGGGCGGAAAAGCAGATAAAGTAACATGGGTGTAAGAGGTAGAAAAAAATGGCTGAAAGAATAACACGTGCACAGATCCCAATGAGCGAGATGACCATCACCCCAGGCAGCGCATGCCAGGGATGTGG
>JABXKY010000038.1 GCA_013619005.1 Candidatus Bathyarchaeota archaeon
CCTTTATGCCCTGGCTGAACAGCCTGAGGACATTGGCTATTATCTCGTCCACCTGGATGGGTCCGAACCTCTGCTTCACGGCCCTGCCGAGGCCCCCGAAGGCGTGGAGGTGGTAGAAGACCTCGGCCCCGTTGGCCTCCATCTTATCCCTGTTCTCCTCCACCATCCTGTGGACGTTCGGCTCTGTGAACCCCATCATGCCAGCTGACACGATCAGGTTGTATCCCTTGAATACCTCTGAGGCGAGCACCCCTGCGTACCCCGTATATGATGCGATGACTATGTCCTTGATACCTAGCTCATCGGCCCTTCTCTTGGCTAACTTCAATGTCTGGTCGGTGAACTCCCTGCCTTTTCCGTCAAAATAGACTGACTCAATTGAGTGGTTCATGAATTATAAGATGTAAAAATAGTGTTAAAAGGGTTAGTTCCACGGGATGACGATGTACTTCATCAGATCCTCGCTGTCAAGCCCCTGAGCCTTCCCCCATGAGAGGCCGACAAGGTTGTCCTTCTCGATCTCACTGTAAACAAGGAAAGCCAGTATAACGTTGAACCCGAACTGGTCACCTGCACGGGCAGCTGTCGCCGTCTCGTACTTGCCCTTCCTGAGCATCGCCCTGACTAACGCGATATCCCCAGTCTTGATGGGCGCAAGGACCTCGTTGTAAGGCTCCTTCAACTCATCAATCGCCTTGGATAGGCTCTCGGCCTCGATGACCTTCTTGAGGTCATCCTTGTCAATGCCGTAAGTAACGGGGAAAACCTCCTCAAGATTAACATTTTCCTTCCCTCTCCGCTTTATTGCAATAAGGACGTTCTCGACATCCGTCTCGTACTTCACGAGACTGTTGACGATGTGCCTGTCCTTTGAGGGCAGCTTCTCGGTTAGCCTTAGGATGTTCCTCGCATAGATATAGTTCAACTCCAATTCAAGAGGCCACAGTGCATCGTACTCTTTGTAAAGGTCTAGTTTCGCGATGAGGCTCTCATACGAGGTCCCGCTAAGCTTTCTTACTACAGACTCAAGGTCATTCAATGATATCAGGTCCCCGTAATCCTTGATGATGTAGGGATCGATCGGGATCAGTGATTCCGTGATCTCCTCTCTGCTGCTCTCGGTGAACTTTCCCCTAAGGATTCTCTTCAGGTTAAGTACCTCGAAACGGAAATCGAAGTAAGCGTGCAGGAACACCCCCATCTTGTTGGGGGTGATCTTGACGATTTCCTCGATTCGCTCGGTGAACTTTTTTATGAAGTTCTTTTCAAGGTTGAGGGCGATCTTATCGTTCTCCTCCACATTGATCTCTCCATAGGAGGTCTCCTTGAGCCTCAATAGGAACTCTTGAACATCTGGTGCGTCAGCGAGCTGCTTCATCTGCTCCACGCTGAGAAGGTCGTTGATCCTTGCATGTGTCCTTAGAACCACGTACTCGGTTCCTAGATTCTCTCTTACGATTTCTTGGCACCTCCGATTAGCTTCATCCTGACAAGCTCCTCCATCGATTCCTCGTCGAGTTTGTCCTCGATGAACTTGATAATGTACCTCATGTCGGGTAAGACCATGTTCTCAAGCGCGTTTACCTTCCTGCTGGTGGTTCCCAGCTCGTCGGCGATACGCTCTACCCTCTCCTCGAACTCGGCTAGTTTAATGAGCTCCTCGATGATCTCGTAGACCTTCTCGGCGGCGTGGGCTAGAGTGATGTCCAGCTCCGCCGCTATCTCTGGGGTCTCCGTGATCCTCACTGTGGGGTACACGACGCCCATTACGCTTCTTGGCAGTACTTCTAACTCAAGGGTGTTTTTGATGCTCCGTGTCTGGCTCTGTACTTCCATGGGTCCTAGACTCAGGTAGGCCGCAGTCAGGGCGCTGTAGGCTTCCTCCAGGTTTCCTAGGAGGAGTCCCCTTCTACCCTTTAGGACATCGAGGGACTCAGTCAGCTCTTTGGCGAGCTGGTCCCGCTTGAGCTTGAGGAACTCGGTTCCCCTCTCTACGGTCTGGATACGCCTCTTTGTTTCCATTAGGTAGCCCTTTGTGGGCCTGACGCCGGATGTAGCTGACATGGTTATGCTTCACTCTTGTGCGCTGGGTGGTACTTTTCGATGTATGCTTCACGTACCCTGATGAGGTCATCTTCGGGGAGGTCTGCAAGCATGTCCCATGCGATGCTTAGTGTCTGCTCGATGGTCCTGTTCTCGTAGATTCCCTGATTGATGAACTCCTTCTCGAACCTGTCCGCGAACCTTAGCCACTGTCGCTCCCTCTCTGAGAGCCCGACGGCTCCGACGATCCTGACGAGTCCCCTGGCTCTCTGGCCTTCCGCGTAGGCCATGTAGAGTTGGTTGGAGACGTCCTGGTGGTCCTCACGGGTGGTCTCCTCGCCGATTCCGTCCTTCATGAGCCTGCTGAGGCTTGGAAGTACGTTCATTGGCGGGTATAGTCCACGGAGTGCCAGCTCACGCTGGAGTAGGATCTGTCCCTCGGTGATGTAACCGGTTAGGTCTGGTATAGGGTGGGTGATGTCACCCGCAGGCATCGATAGGATTGGCATCAGCGTAACTGACCCTGGTACACCCTTGATACGTCCTGCACGCTCATAGATGGTCGCGAGGTCGCTGTAGAGGTAGCCTGGGTAGCCTTTCCTAGTCGGGATCTCCTCCCTGGCGATGCTGATGGCCCTGAGGGCCTCCGCGTAGTTGGTCATGTCCGTTAGGATGACCAGTACGTGCATGCCCATGTCGAATGCAAGGTACTCCGCGACGGTCTGTGCGATACGTGGGGTAACGATTCTCTCGATCGGTGGGTCGTCTGCGAGGTTGAGGATCATGACGCTTTTGTTCAGCGCGCCCGTCTTCTCGAACTCCCTCCTGAAATACGCTGCCTCCTCGTTCTTGATGCCCATAGCACCGAATACGATGGCGAAGTCGCTCTCAGAGCCTGGGATCGTTGCCTGTCTGGCGATCTGAGCAGCTAACTCGTTATGGGATAGCCCTGACTCGCTGAAGATTGGCAGTTTCTGCCCCCTGACGAGGCTCGTCATTCCATCGATTCCACTCATGCCTGTCTGGATGAAGTCCTTTGGTACCTCACGTGCTGCTGGGTTGATGACGCCCCCGTTTACGTCCCTCTTGTCCTTTCCTATGATCGGTGGCATTCCATCGAGTGGCTCAAAGCTCCCGCTGAATACCCTTCCGATGAGGTCAGGGGATACCGGGATTCTGAGGACGTCCCCGCTGAACGTTACCGTCGTGTTCAGGTTTAGTCCCGCGGTCTCTCCGAAGCACTGGATCATAGCCCAGTCCCTGCTGACGTCTAGTACGCTTCCCTGCACGATCTCGCCGTTCGGTCTCTCGATGTATACGATCTCGTCGAAGGCTACATCCTTGGTGCCTTGCACCATGAGGATTGGGCCCTTGATCTCGGTTGTTGTCTTGTATACTATGCTCATGCGTCTACCCCCTCGTAATGCTTGGCAAGTGCATCTATCTCGTTCATCATCTGGGCACTCGCCATGTCTATTGGCTCGGTCCCTTCCCTTTCCTTGAGCCTCATGATCTCTCCGATGACATCAAGCTCACGAACCTGATCGATTGGGATTCCCTGCTCGATCAGCGGCCTTACTGTGTTGTAAAAGTCGATGAATATCTTCAATAGCTTGACCTGTTTCTCAGGCGCACAGTAGCGATCCACATCGTGGAATGCGCTCTGGACTAGGAAGCCCTCCCTTAGCATCTCTGCCACTAGCAGGACTAGCCTCTGGTCGTCTGGTAGCGCCTTCTCTCCGATGATACGGGCGGTCTCCTCGATCTCCGCCGCCTCCTCCAGGATTCTTAGTGCAAGGGCTCGTGTAGCCTCCCATGAGGAGTCTTGCTCGCCCCACCATCTGGCCGCGACTTCCAGGTACCTGCTGAAGCTTCGGAGCCAGTTAATGGCTGGGAAATGCCTCCTGTAGGCTAATTGGCTGTCCAGTGCCCAGAATGTTCCGATGAACCTTAGGGTGGTGGTTGTGACTGGCTCTGAGTAGTCTCCGCCTGGAGGTGATACGGCTCCAAGGATTGTAAGGCTTCCGAACCTGTCCTCTGTTGCTGGGACCTGTACCCTGCCCGCTCGCTCGTAGATGTTTGCGATGCGGTCGGCTAGGTACGCTGGGAACCCTGCCTCTGCGGGGATCTCCTCAAGGCGTCCTGAGATGTCCCTGAGTGCCTCGGCCCACCTGCTTGTGGAGTCGGCCATCAGGCTCACGTCGAAACCCTGGTCCCTGAAGTACTCGCCTATGGTGATGCCCATGTAGATACTGGCCTCACGGGCTGATACAGCCATGTTGGATACGTTGGCTACGATGATTGTCCTCTCGATGAGTTTCTTCCCTGTTTTCGGGTCCTCGATCTCGGGGAACTGCTCGACTACGTCCGCCATCTCGTTGCCGCGCTCTCCGCAGCCGATGTAGACGATGATATCGGCATCGCTCCACTTGGCGATTTGCTGTAGTGTAACCGTTTTTCCCGTCCCGAAACCGCCCGGTATGGCGCTGGCGCCTCCCTTCGCACATGGGAAGAAGGTGTCGATGACCCTCTGACCTGTGATGAGGGGTTGGGAAAGTGCCAACCTTTCCTTTATGGGCCTGCCTACTCGGACGGGCCAGACATGCATCATCTTGAGGTCCACGTCGCCTTCAGTGGTCTCCAGGACACCTAATGTGTCTACGACCGTGTACTCGCCCGTTTTGATGCTCTTGATGGTTCCCTCTTGGTTTGGCGGGATCATAATCTTGTGGACGAATGTATCGGTCTCTTGAACGGTACCGATGATGTCCCCCGCGGAGACCTTGTCACCTTTCTTGACGGTGGCCTCGAACTTCCATATCTTCTCCCTGTTCAGCGGCGCGATGTTTGCGCCCCTGCTGATGAAGGGGCCTGTGAGGGCCCATAGCTCGGTTTCGGACCTAGCTACGCCGTCTATGATCTGCCCCATTAGGCCTGGGCCTAGCTCGGCGACGAGTGGGGTTCCGATGTCGATTACCGGCTCCCCCGGCTTTAGGCCTGCGGTGGACTCGTAGCATTGAATGAAGGCGGTCTCTTGGCTTAGCCTGACGATCTCGCCCATGAGCTTGAGGTTTCCTACCTCGATCAAGTCGCCCATCTTGGGCTCATCTTTGAATTTTCCGATGATTAGCGAGCCGTTGATTCTCTCGATTGTTCCTTCTAGTCTCTCTGCCATCTTAGATCACTCCCAGTTTCTCGGCTACCTCGGCGGTTAGCCTGTTCTCCGCTGCCTTGAGCCTTGCCTCAACGGTGTTGTAGATTGATTTTGTTCCTTCAAGGTTGATGACGCTGACTCCTCCGGCTATATCAACGGGGGATGTCTCGACCTTGACCTTGACGCCTAGGGCCAGTTGCTCCATGTTGGATTTCAGGTACTTGGCGTCCTTCTCATTGGCGTAGACGATGCAGTCCTCGTATAGAGTTGACACGGACTCGATTGCCAGCTTGACTAGGTACTCGTTGTAGCCTGGTCCTTCTATCAGCGACTTGACTTCAGCGATTGCCTTCTCGAAGACCTTGGCGATTACCACTGTCCTCGCCTCCATGACCTCTTTTCTTCCCTGGAGCTGTGCGCCTCCGACGATCCTATCGTGTACGGCTCTGAACTCGCCGCCTATGATGTTCTCTATGGCCTGGTTGGTCTGTGCCTTGATCCGTTTGTTCTCGGTGTCTGCCTTCTCGGTGATCTTGGCTGCCATTTCCTTGGCGTCCGCGAGTATCTCGTTGCGTTGCAGTATGGTCTTGTCGATTAGTTTGTTCTCCATCTGGTTCTGACTCATTGTGGGAGAATCTCCTTTATCACGAAATCCACTGCCTCCTTGATCTTCTCGTCGGAGGTGTTCATGATCTCCTTGACCCGCTTGTTGTACTCCTTTTTTACCTTCTTAGCCTCTTTCTCGGCTTCCGCCTCGGATTCGGCTAGGAATTCCTCCAGACCTGTCCTGCGCTGGGCTCTGAGCCTCTTGCCCTCGGCTTCCTTTCTTGCCTCAGCGATGGATGTGTCTGCTTTGTTCTGGGCCTCGGAAACGACCGCGTTTGCCTCTGCCTCGGCCTTCTCGATTAGGGCCATAAGCCTCTCGCCCAGGCTGAGGATGTTTTTCATTTCCATTTTATTATATCTCCAATTTCGTCCCTATTGCCAGTGAGACCACTGCCTGTAGCTCCTCCATCCTCATCCCGGTCTCCATTGCGAGACCTGGGATCAAGGCGAAGAAGGGCGTGATCTCGCCTCTTCTCATGACTTCCTCTCGGATGGGCCTGGTGGCCGCGGTGTATTTCTCGGGCACTATGATTAGTTTGTAATCTTCCCGGGAGATACGGTTGAGGGTGTCGACAACTGTCTCTTCATTGAATGCCTCGTAGCCTCTTGCTCCGATGAGCTGGAAGCAGGTTACGAAGGAGGAGGGACCTATGACAGCTATGCTCATTTTCAAGTTGCCTCGGGGGATTTAATTAAAAAGACTTGCGTCTGAACCCGTTTTTAGTATATACTAGAGGGGGGCGTGCATCAAGTAACCTGTAATAACGCGAAAAAAATATTCTGGTTCACCACGGTACTGTACTGGGGTCCTAGAGGAATGTCTTCGATCATCGGGCTTTCTCCGTCTTGTTGATGGTGGCTCCGTTTTCCTCTCAAGGCGTGGTGTAATATTTTCCCCGCCATTTTCGATGCGTTTATCCCGTTTCCCGTTTATCCTAGTTAGTGGTGAGGTTATGTCGGGTCCAGTGAATGTGAAGTGCGGTAACCCTAGTTGCGGGAAGTTAAACCCGGTTTACGGGGATGTTTTCCAGGGTAGGGAGTACACCTGTGTTTTCTGTGGGCAACTTTTCAAGGCGCAGCCAGTATCCGATGTTGAATCGGTTGATAAGGGCAAGCGGTTGCGTGGAAAAAAGTCCCCTAGACAGAGGGAAAGTCGCCCTCAGAACAGGAACATGAGGAAGCCCCTTCTCTAGGTATACTGGTTCGCTCGTGCG
>JABXKY010000133.1 GCA_013619005.1 Candidatus Bathyarchaeota archaeon
GTGTCGCCCCCTTCGCGATCTTAAGCACCCTCTCGTAGATGGGGTCCACCTGGCTCCTCTCTGGAGCCCTGACCAAGTACCAGCTCCTCGCGTAACCCGGCACCACGTTGGGCTGTCCACCGCCGTCCTCGATGACGTAGTGGATCCTTGCCTCCTGGATAATATGCTCCCTCAGGAAGTTGACGCCCACGTTCATGAGCTCGACCGCATCCAGTGCGCTCCTGCCGTGCTCGGGGCTTCCTGCGGCGTGGCTTGTCTTGCCGGTGAAGTGGAACTTGACGCTGTTGTTGGCTAGGCTGCTGGCTAGGCTCCCTGTGTTCATGCTGCTGGGGTGGTGGCTGAGCACGGCGTCGACGCCGTCGAAAACCCCATCCCGTACCATCCAGACCTTTCCGCTGGCGCTCTCCTCTGCGGGGGTCCCGAAGAACCTCACGGTGCCCTCAAGCCCGTGTTCCTCCATGGCGTACCTGATGGCTATCGCTCCTGCCAGACCCGATGCTCCGTGGATGTTGTGGCCGCAGCCTTGACCTGGTGCCCCTGGTTCAATGGGGTCTTTCTCTGTCGATACCTTCTGACTTAATCCTGGCAGTGCATCGTACTCTCCCATCACCCCGAGGACAGGCTTTCCAGCCCCATAATCGGCGACAAACGCCGTCGGCATACCGCCAACTCCTTCCGTAACAGTGAATCCATGTCTTTCCAGCTCGTCTATCATCAGCTTGGCTGATTTAAACTCAAGTAAACCCAGCTCTGGGGTGCTCCACACACCATCGCTTACCTCAATAATCCTACCGCGGTTTTGGTCGATCCAACCCGTAGCCGTATTCTTGGCTTTCCTAATCATGAACAAAGGTTGTCTGTCCGGTTTTTAAGCATGTTTAGGTTCGCCGAACTCATTCCTAAACAGGTCGAGCCTGACGACCCTATAAGCTGGGTAGTAAGCTTGACGGTATGCCTCGGTGTGGTGTTTGGGTTTTATTCCCTCCCCCCTGATGGAGTCCTGTATCACCCGAATCCTCTCCAACTCCATCGGGATATTCCCTATCTCCACCAAATCCACGAAAACCCTCCAGAGCTCGATAAACCTCTCTTCATCGCCCTCCACATCTGCGGAAGCCGTCATCACCTGGAACAAACCTTCGAGGCTTAGATTCATCCTCATAAAGGGTCTCAAGTTGACCCTGATCATGAAGCCGTCGGGTGAGACTGGCTCTATAAGAGGGCGATCTGGGTAATCTTCTATAGAAATCTTACTGGCCTCCTCCTGGAGATAGTCCCAAGCTTTCCCAGTGATTATATGCCCCACTCCGTAAACTCCCTGAAAAATTAGCTTGTAGATGTCCCTCGGCTGAGCTTGGGGGTATCTTTCAACGTGCATTTTTATGAAATTTCTATCGGATCCTGTCAAATTTTCCTCGTTCTAAGACCCAGATCTGCTCATATAACGTTAATTAGTTCGGTTTTTTCTTTACCTTACAGACAGATGCACTATCGCATGTACTGATAAGATTTTAGCCTAGGGCTGCTTGGATCAACGGTTTCGATGTGTGTACTATTTGCCAAGGCCTTAACATATCGTACGAATCAGCGTATGTGTCAAGTTACATCAGGTTCACAAGTTCTATACTGGAATCGTTTTCCTAGACCCGATACCCTTTTCCTATTTTTCCAGTTTAGAAACGAAAACAACACCGTCTTTGGTTGCTATCCACCTAATCACGTCCCCGTCCTTCAACTCTAGAAACCTGAAAATTCCGGATGGTATCGTGGTTCTCCTCCTGTAACCTCGTACAGTGATATGCGTGTCCTCCATCGCCACTATGTCATCGGTGTTAATCTGGGGCATGGAATAGAATATTGACACTGTACGTATAGTCTTTGCGGATAATGGGGGAAACCTGCCCCACATTACCCTACCTTTTTAAAACCCAAACCCCCTCATGGGAGGGTAGAGGAGATAAAAATGACTGGGAACAAGTCCTCTAAGAAAAAAGAGCTAATCGCCAAGGACAACTTTACCGAGTGGTATGACAACGTCCTCTTAGAGGCGAAGGTAGCCGACGACAGATACCCCGTGAAGGGTTTCACCGTATACACGGGTTGGGGAATGAGTATAGCAAGACGCATCATCGGGATGCTCGAGGAGAGACTCGACAACACGGATCACGATCCGATGCAGTTCCCAGTAGTTATACCGCAGAGCAGTTTCCAGAAAGAGGAGGATCACATAGCCGGTTTCAGCGGCGAGGTCTTCTGGATCACACACGCAGGGGAGAACGAGCTGGAGAACAAGCTAGTCCTTAGGCCTACAAGCGAGACGGCTATCTATCCCATGTTTAAACTTTGGATGAGGAGCCACCAGGACTTCCCCATCAGGATGCAGCAGACCTGCAACGTCTACAGGTACGAGACAAAGGCCACCAGGCCCCTGTACAGGGGCAGGGAGTTCCTCTGGAACGAGGGGCACACGGCTCACGCCACCTACGAGGACGCCGAGGAGCAGATCAAGATAGCCCTCAGGATCTACAGCGAGGTCTACGATGCGCTTGGCCTAAGCTACATCATGCTGAAGAGGCCCGTGTTCGACAAGTTCGCGGGCGCTGACTACAGCGTCGCGTTCGACACGTGGAACCCAGATGGCAAGGTGAACCAGATAGGCACAGTACATCAGCTGGGCTACAACTTCGGTGAGGCCTTTGAGCAGACCTTCGAGGACGAGAACGGAGAACAGGCCACGGCTGCAAATACGTGCTACGGAATGGGCTTTGGAAGGACTCTAGCTGCCACTATAGCCCACCACGGCGACAACAACGGACTGGTGCTGCCCCCCAAGGTGGCGCCCAAACAGGTGGTTATAGTCCCGATCCTGTTCAGAGGCAAGGAAGAGATTGCCGTTGGCTACGCCAAGGAGCTTGAAGCCAAGCTCAAGGAGGCAGGTATCCGGGTTGTGCTGGACAGCGATAACAGAACCAGTCCGGGCGACAAGTACTACAAATGGGAGATGTACGGAGTGCCCCTCAGGCTTGAGGTGGGACCTCGTGAGGCCCAAAACAAGAATGCTACACTGGTCAGGCGTGACAACTTTGAAAAAGTCCAGGTCGATGAGGAGAAATTGGTTGAAAAGGTCAACGAACTGTTCGAAGCCATATTCGAGAACCTGAAGGCCAAGGACAAGGCAAAACTGGACAGCCTGGTTAAAGACGCCTACGATATGGACCAGCTTGAGGCCTACATGGAAGCTCGACTCATCGTTAAGGTCAACTGGTGTGGTGACGCCGAGTGCGCCATGAATATCAAGGACCAGGTGAGCGGGGAGATCCGTGGGACACGCTGGGACGTAGAAGAGGAGCCAACAGGTAGCTGTGTCTTCTGTAAGGATGAGGCAAAGTACGTCGCTTACGTGAGCAGGACCTACTAAACCTTTATTTTCATACCGTCGAAGGCGGTCTCCATGCCCGCCTTATCCACTATTTTCCTCTGATCCCCGTTCTCAAGTATAGACGGATTGGTGTGGTTGAAATGCGTGAAAATCACACGTCCGATACCTCTGTCTTTCAATATCTCAACGGCCTCCTCCTGCGGTACGTGACCCAGCTTATAACTTGTGATTGGTATCCCGCTGATCCTTTCGAGCTCGTTGTCCCACCAGAACGTGGCGTCCATGAGGAGTACGTCGGCTCCCTCCAGTCTATCGATGAACCAGGGATCGAGCCTTCCCAGGTCAGGGGCGTAGACAAGCCTTCTGTCCCAATGCCTTATCTCGTACGCGTATGTGCTGCTGGGGTACTTCCTTCCGTTCTCAAGCACTTGGGTATGGGGTATCTCTATGCCTGTGATCTCCAGTTCCCCCAGCCTTGTGACGGTTTTTTCCTGAATCAACTTGATGGGAATAACGTAGTTTCGAGCAAGCCTTCCCAGCTCCCCGAAGTAGTTGGGGGTCTCCTCTGAGCCGAACAAGAAATCGATGAGGTCAGGTGGCCCGTGCAGAGGCAGCTCAAAGCTTTTCCCCGTGCAGAACTCGGCTACCCCCACAGTATGATCGGCATGTCCGTGTGTCAGAAAGACTGAGTCTATCCTGCTCTCCCTGAACGTCTCTCCCGCTGTCTCAACCCTTGGAACTATTCCGTTGGATTCAAGCTGGGTTTTCAGGTCATGGCCGGCGTCAAATAGTACATGCATGTCGCCGTCCAGTGTTGCGGTGATCGATGAACGCGTCCGCCTAAGCCTGGGGTCTTGTCTAGCCGCGGCGCAGTTGGGGCATGTGCAGTCCCACTCTGGGACGCCTCCTATTGAAGCCGTTCCGAGGACAGTGATCTCCATACCGTTTTTTGCTCCTTTCCATGTTTAAGGTGATTGGGCAGGCCTGATTACCCTTATCCGCCCAAGCAGCAAGTGTTTGTCTATGGAGGATGTCTACCGCCCCGCCGAGGACTCGTACCTGCTGGCAAAACATGTTGAGTCTTTGGTATCAGGAAACATTCTTGACATGGGCACCGGGTCGGGGATTCAAGCGGTTACCGCTGCATTGAAACCCGAGGTAAAATCAGTATTGGCCGTGGATATCAACCCGGAGGCTCTAGGAGAAGCCGAAAAACGTGCGTATGATGCAGGGGTCTCCGGGAAGATTTCCTTCCTCCTCAGCAACCTCTTCGATGAGGTAAATGGAAGGTATGACTGGATTATATTCAACTCCCCATATCTGCCATCGGAGGGAGAGGCCGACGAGCATGCGTGGGCCGGCGGAGCAGAGTTGATAGAACGTTTTCTCGGGGGCGCACGAGACCATCTTGAACCCGGGGGTTCAATTCTTCTCATTTACTCGGACATATCCGAGCCAGATATAAGCGGATATAAATTTGATTTACTGGAAGAAATGGGGTTGTTTTTCGAAAAACTGTATTGTGTAAAGCTTAGCCCCACTTGATGCCTAGCGCGAATCCGACCACGGCTCCGCCGGCGAATGGTAGGTTAGCGAGGAAGGGTCCAAGCGCGCCCTCTGCCTGTCCCAGACCAGCCAAGGCTGTGTTTCCCCACGCCTCAACCCCCAGCCAGTCGACGGTGATCATGCCCTGTGTCTCCATGTAGATTAATCCAAGGGAGAATATCCCGATGATGGCTGCGGCGATCTTCGCTACTTTCTTTAATGCAAACCCGATGCAGAGACCGATGATGCCGCCAACACCCAGCTGAGTAACGAGCGGTGTCAGGAAGCTTGTTTGTTCACTCATGAACAAAATGGTGTGTCTATTGTTTAAAAACTAAATGCTATTTGGGGAGGATGTGGGTGCCTGTCTTGCCCATCAACGCGTCCACGGCCTTGTCAAGGCTCGTGATGATGGCGTGGTCGCCTCCCTCAATCACAAAGCCCAGAGCCGCCTCCATCTTTGGCCCCATGCTTCCTGCCTTGAAGTGCCCCTCACCAATGAGTTTCCTTGTCTCTTCCACGGAGACCTCCCTGACGGGTTCTTCGTCATCGGTTCCGAAGTTCTTCAACGCGTACTCTACATCGGTTAGGATTAGGTAGATGTCCGCTCCGACCTCTTCAGCCAGTTTTGCGCCCGCCCTATCCTTATCGATGACGGCGTCTACCCCCTCTAGTTTACCTGAGCCGTTCCTGAGTACGGGGATTCCTCCTCCCCCTGACGCTATGACCACTGTTCCTGACTCAACAAGCTTCTTTATAACCGATGATTCAGCGATTCCCAGCGGCTTTGGTGACGGCACAACCCTTCTCCAGGGCTTCTCCCCGGTGGGTCTAACCTTCTTGACCAGCCAGCCGTTCTCTGAGCCAAGCCTCTTCGCCGTTTCCTCGTCGTAGTAAGGCCCAACGGGCTTGGACGGGTCATCAAAGTCCGGGTCGTCCTTGCCCACGATGACCTGGGTGACTATAGTCGCCACTTCCTTTCCCTCGGAGGTCAACTCGTTGTTGAGGTTCTGCTGCATCATGTACCCAATCTGACCCTGTGTCATCGAGCCCAGGATGAATAGAGGCTGCGCCGGAACCATGTGGGCTCCTTGCTCTTGTTGAATTGCTAGGTTGCCTACCTGTGGGCCGTTACCGTGTGTGATTGCGATCTCGTATCCATTGCGAGCTATCTCAGCTATCTGATGGCACGCCACATTGACGTTATCCATCTGTTCCTCGTAAGTGCCCTTTTCATGAGGCTGCTTGATGGCGTTTCCGCCCAGAGCGATCATTACCCGTTTAGTCAAGTTTTCCACCTAGTCGAGGAATAGAATGAATGGGTAGGGTCTTAAAACAATTATCATTAAAAATGCCCTGTTTGGAACAAAAAACCATATTACATTACGCTAATGAACGTAGGTTCGAATCTCCTCGGGTAGGCGAAGGCGTTGGTCTTGACCTCCTCCGCTGCCCTCACGATATCAGAAGCCGACAATTCACGCGCCAGGGCATACAATATTGATATTACGAGAAACGTGTATCGTTTTATGAGATTTTGCGGACAACCCTAACGGATTTCCATCTCGATGTAAACTTCGCTGGGGACTCGGATCCGCATGATGCTCCTCATGACCCGGTCACGGGCATCGATCTCGATAAGCCTCTTGTGCACGCGCATCTCAAACCTGTCCCACGTGTTGCTGCCGTCACCGCAGGGAGTCTTCCTGGTGGGCACCACTAGTTTCTTAGTTGGCAGTGGAATAGGTCCTACAAGCTTTACCCCTATCCTCTTGGCGATGTTCTTGATCTCGTCGCAAACGTCCTGCAGCTTCACTGCGTCGGTACTCGTTAGCTTGATCCTTGCGCGTCTAGCCATGTTGTTCCCGCTCTTAACCCGAGAATCAGAACTTAAACCTTACTAATTAACTCATCCGGATTTTCTTTTCTCAGATAAAATAGGTAACAGATTATTTTATAATTAAAATAGATAAGAAAAAATGGTTGTGAGGATTACTCCTCGATCTCAATGACGACGCCGGCACCGATGGTGGTGCCCATGTCACGGAGCGCGAACCGGCCTAGGCTCGGATAGTCCTTGAATGTCTC
>JABXKY010000241.1 GCA_013619005.1 Candidatus Bathyarchaeota archaeon
GGGACAAAGGAAGGCCCAGTTACCGAGGAGGTAGTACGGGAGAACGTTGTCATCACCAACGAGGCGTTCGACGAGATCGTGACCGAGCTTAGCAGGAACGGACTCGTGGACTGGGATGGAGTGGAGTTCAAGGCGAACCTTGACCAGAGAATCGAGATAGCCGTCAGAGCGATCCAGCTTGGAGCCGATTTTGAGAAGATCAGCAAGAGCCTGGGGTGGAAAGAGTTTGAGGAACTGGTGGCGAGGGTGTTCAGGGAGAACGGTTACAACACCAAGAGCAGGTACAGGTTCCAGGCCGAGGGCAGGAGATGGGAGATTGACGTGCTGGCCTCCAGCTACCCCTACATCGTGTGTGCCGAGTGCAAGCATTATACATCTGGGATGGGTAACAGCACCGCGAGGAAGATCATCGAGACCCACCTCGAGAAGACAGCGGTCATGGGCAGGCACATCGGGGAGCTTGCCGAGAAGATAGGCGTCCAAAACTGGAGAAACGCGATACTTGTCCCGATAACCCTCACCCTCTCCCCAACGAAGATGAATATCTACAGGCGTGTGCCGAGCGTATCTGTTTTCATGCTCCCCAGCTTCCTATCCGAGTTCCCTGGCTATATGGAGAGAATGACCTACCACCAGGTCGATATCCCTGAATTCAAGAAGAAGCCGAAGCAGCTCAGGCTTGGGTGAGTTTAGTCACGGCTAATTTTCTTGAAGTTTTTAGGCATGCTAAATGATAACCCTATAAGGATATAACGGGGAAGCAGGGGCATGGACAAGAAGAGCTCAGCGTTGACCGCTATAATCGGCGGCGTACTCATCTTCGCGCTGAAACTGTACACGTGGTACATCTCTGACTCCATCGCCCTTCTCTCAGATGCCCTAGAGTCCATCGTCAACATCATTGCGTCTATGATGATGTACTGGAGCATCAGGGTCAGCGAAAAGCCGCCAGACAAGTCCCACCCATACGGGCACCAGAAGGTGGAAAACCTCTCATGCGCCGTAGAGGGAGTGTTTGTGCTTTTCGCTGCATTGCTGATAGCTCAGTCCGCATACGGTCGTTTGAGCAACCCCGTTGAGCTAGTGAGCATGGACTTGGCGATGTTCTTATCGTTGGTCGCGACCGCCGGTAACGGTGTGCTCTCATGGGTCCTCATGAGGACAGCCCAAGAGACGGGCAGCTTAGCCCTTGAGGGCGACGCAAAACATCTTCTCTCGGACGTCATATCGTCTGGAGGCGTATTGGTTGGCTTGTTCATCGGCCAGAGGCTCAACCTCCAGTTACTTGACCCCCTGATGGCTATGGCGGTCTCAGTCATTGTTCTGAAAATGGGTGGAGAGATGGTCTACAAGGCAGGCAGGGGCCTTTTGGATGAGTCCTGTCCCGAGGCAGAGGAAAAGATACGTGCAGTCATGGACCAGCATCAACACATATTCGTTGATTATCATGACCTAAAGACCAGAAAAAGCGGGGAAAAGGTGTACGCAGAGCTTCATCTCAACGTTGATGGACAGATGTCGGTCCAGGAAGCCCACGATTTCACTGATCATTTGGAGGAGGACCTGGCCAGTGATGTGCCAAACGTGGAAATTAACATCCACATAGAGCCGAAAAACTAGGTCAAAGGCTCTATTAATGATGGATAGGCCTCAAAACTACTCAAATATGGAGGGTCATCAATTGGATCAAACGATGAGTTCTGTGTTTGACCCATCTCTATGACCGTCTCATTTGCTTCCTGAGTCTCAGACATGGATAACGCTATGCTGATGTTCAGCGTAGCCAAGAAGAGGGTTATGACCGCGGTCATATTATCCAGCCTCATTATCTTCCATCTGAGCCTCATGACGGGGTATCTCACATAGAATATCTAAAAGGACACGGTGGAACACCGTGGAATGAACGTTCAAAAGAAAATAAGAGGGGGATTATTTGAGCTCGACGTGCTTCGCGAGCTCGATGGCCTCGGAGGATAGGCCGAGCTTCTCCATTGTCGTAGCCGTCGGTATCCCCCTGTCATCCCAGCCCCGCTTGTCGTAGTAGACCCGGAGGAGGCCGTCGAACTTTTCCCTGTCGAGGCTACTCCCCGCCAGGGAGCCCTGGGTGGTGGGCTCGTCGAACCACCGCTTGGGCGGATAATCCATCTGCCTTCCCCAGGCGTCCCCGTACTCCCTCACCCAGAAAGCC
>JABXKY010000119.1 GCA_013619005.1 Candidatus Bathyarchaeota archaeon
TATCAGGCGAGATTCCAATCGTCATCTGTGCCGCGGCCGTTGCTATAATGGCTGGAACATTTAACCTGGTTGGAATCGTCGAGGCACAGAAGAACATGTGGTTCGCGGTCCCCCAGTTCATAGGCTTCATCATATTCTTCATCGGGGTGCTAATCGAGTCCGAGAGAACTCCGTTTGACATACCTGTAGCTGAAACCGAGCTGGTTTTCGGCTGGAGGACAGAGTTCAGCGGAATCCTCTGGGGGTTCACGATGATGGCTGAGTACGTTATGCTTCAGGCATGGACTCTGCTCTTCATCACCCTGTACCTTGGAGGATACAGCGGGCCAATTATCATGGGTAACGTGATTGGAAGCCATATCTTCTGGCTGCTCGCGAAGTTCTGCATAGTGATAGTATTCGTAATATTGCTACGCTGCATCTTCTCCCGGCCAAGGATGGATCAGATGCTCAAGATAGGCTGGAACTATCTAACGCCCATTTCACTGCTGAACCTGTTCATAGTGCTTGGGCTCAAGCTGTGGGGGGTATACTGATGAGCTGGATAAAGAGACTGCTCAAGCCCATCGCCATAGTAGCCCCATACGTCCTGAGAAACTCTCAGACGGTGGCATACCCGACGGAGCGCCTCATGTTCAAGGAGAGGTACCGTGGACGCCACCAGTTCTTCTTCGAGCGCTGCATCAGCTGCAGCATATGTGCACGGGTCTGCCACAGTAAAACCATCACAATGGTTGAGGTCGAGGGCAGGGAGAAGACCTTCCCGCAGATCGATTACAACACATGTAGCTTCTGCGGTTACTGCGTCGAGTTCTGCCCCAAGCAGGCTCTTGAGTTCACCGATGTCGTTGAGATGGCGGTGAGTGACCGGTCTGAACTGGTCTATCCTCCAGAGCGTCTCTCCGTGGTTCCCGAGATTAAGGACCTGGTTCCACGTATGAAGCGGAGGATAGAGGCGTATCTTACGGATAAAGAGATGAAGTACAGGAAGGTGAAGGACGTATGATTGCAATGTTTTTCATATTATCACTCGTGCTCGTATGCGCCGTTCTGGCGGTTACGAGCAAGAACATCATTTACGCTGTAGTAGCCCTGCTTTCAACAAACATAACGCTGGGCATAGCGTACTACATGATGGGGGCGCCGATGGTAGCCCTTTTCCAACTGGCGATATTCGCCGGAGCCGTCGTCGTGTTCTTTGTTATCACGGTCATGTTGACCTCGGGAGGGGATATGGAGTATGATCTCGACCCCAGCCCACTGATGAACAAGAAGACACAGCTCGCGATCTCTGTGATCGCGGTAGAGGTTTTGATAACCACTGCTCTGGGGCTCAACATTGAATTCCCATATATGGAGTATGCGTCCAGCGCCCTTGAGTCCGTCTCAATCAGCATTGGATCATATGACGACATCACGGCAGCGGTCAGCCAGTTCCTCTGGAATGCCAGAGGTATGGATCTGGTTATACAATCATTCGTCATCTTAGCGGCGGTGATTTGTACTATTGCCATGCTGAAAATGAGGAGGAAAGACGAGTAATGTACCCTATAGACATGTTCATAATCACGACGGCGCTGCTTTTCCTGTTCGGTTTAACGGCTCTAATCATGAAGAGGGACTTGGTCAGGTTGCTGATCGGCATTGAGATTCTTTTCAATGCAGCGAACCTGCTCTTCGTCGCCCTCTCGACGCAGACCACTGGTATGGTTGATCCTTTCCCCCAGTCCATCGTCATGATGGCGCTGGTGCTGGACGGCACAGTCATAGCTGTCGGGCTAGCCCTGGCGCTTAACGTGTTTAAACACTACAAGACATTCGACATAAAGAAACTGAGGAAGCTAAAATGGTAGGACAAGGAATAATCTCACAGGGGCTTCAACTCCCGTTACCGATACTGATAACCCTACTCGGTGGAATGGTCACGCCTTTCATCGGACTTCTCTCAGAAAAGATACGCCTCAGGCTAACTGACACTTGGATGGTGCTCGTTTCCGCTCTTTCACTGTACGGTGTGTATACGCTGTATGATCAGGTGAGCAAGACAGCGGGCGGAGTCCTCCTGATATACTCATGGGGACAGGCACCTCCATTCAGCGGCTGCTTTGAGATCGATATGCTGGGAGTATACATGGCGTTCAGCATTGGATTGCTCTCTCTCCTCGTCTCGGTCTACTCTATCAGTT
>JABXKY010000030.1 GCA_013619005.1 Candidatus Bathyarchaeota archaeon
ACGGCAAGGCGCCGACAACGGAGGAGCTGCATCAGGCACTCTCCGAGCTCGGGGAGGACCCGTAATGATAGCCACAAGGAACGCCTACGGCGATTGGCTCGCCGAGAACGGCGGAAACAAGGACATAGTTGTTGTCGACGCGGACCTTTCGGCTTCAACAAAGACAAATCAATTCGCGGCAAAGTACCCTGACCGTTTCTTCGACGTGGGTGCAGCCGAGCAGAACCTGATCGCCTTCGCGTCGGGTCTAGCTTTGGGGGGCAAGAAGGTGTTCGCGTCCAGCTTCGCGTACTTCCAGACCGCCAGGGCGTGGGACCAGATCAGGAACCTGGTGGCCCATGACAAGCTCAACGTGGCGCTGGTGTCATCCCACGGCGGCCTGAGCTGTGCATCGGACGGCGCCAGCCACATGGCTATCGAGGAGCTGGCCATTATGAGAGTGATTCCCAACATGCAGATTATTGTGCCATGCGATGCCGAGGAGACCAAGACCGCGTTGGACACAATCATGCAGAGCCAGGGGCCTTTCTATATGCGGCTGAGGCGCGAGAAGGAGCACATACTGGAGAAGAACTACGATTTCAAGCTGGGGAAGGCCGAGGTCATGCGCGAGGGATCAGACGTATCAATGATTACGACGGGTGGGATGGTCTACTATAGTCTTCAGGCAGCCGAGGCACTGGCAGCCGAGGGTGTCGAAGCGGAGGTCATCAGCGTGCACACCATCAAGCCCTTTGACAAGTTAGCGATCATCAAGTCAGCCAAGAAGACGGGTGCGGTGCTCACAGTTGAGCAGCACCAAGTCGCGGGGGGCTTGGGCGGTTTGGTTGCAGAGACGCTTTCCGAAAATTACCCAACTCTGATGAAGAGGATGGGTGTGGATGACAGTTTCAGCGAGACAGCCAGGACATACAACGAGCTTCTGGTACACCACGGGCTCACGTCACCTGATATCCAGGCTGCCGCCCAAACGTTAATAGAAAAAGCGAGGAAGTAATGACATGGAATTCTATATCGACACGGCCGAGATCGAGGCCATCAAAAAGTACTGGGACATGGGCGTCATCGACGGCGTAACCACCAACCCCACGCTCATAGCCAGATCCGGTAGGGTGTTCAGCGAGGTAGTGGCAGAGATCGCTGAGGTGGTCAAGGGACCCATCAGCGTCGAGGCTGTAAGCGAGACAGCGGAGGAGCTCATTGAGGAGTCCAAGAAGCTAGCCGAGTACGGAGAGCACATCGTAATCAAGATACCCATGACCGAGGCGGGCCTAAAAGCCACCAAGGAGCTGTCCAAGCTGGGAATAAAGACCAACGTGACCCTGGTCTTTAGCGCGTCACAGGCGTTGTTAGCCGCCAAGGCTGGCGCGACCTACGTCAGCATCTTCGTGGGCAGGCTTGACGACAAGGGCCACGAGGGAATGGACGTGGTCTGGGAGACCAGCCAGATATTCCAAAACTTTGACATGGACAGTAAGATAATCACGGCGAGCATCAGGCACCCTAGGCACGTCATTGACGCAGCCAAGGCGGGCTCACACGTGGCCACGGTGCCCCCCGCGATACTTGACAAGATGACCGCACACCCCCTCACCGACGACGGTCTGGCGAGGTTCGCGGCAGACTGGGCCAAGGTTAAGGCCTAGCAAACCCCTTTATCTGGGGCTTCCCCCTCTGTTTTGAATCAAGTTGAGGAAAAACCGGGTCCTACTCGCGCTGATCATAATAACAGGGCTCCTGGTGCCGCTCGTTAGCGCGGCTGACTCATCGACCTTCGTCTACAAGCTAGACTATACATTCGAGAACAGGGGGGACGAGGACTTCCCATTGGAGCGGGAGGATTTCACCCTCCCCCTCTTCATCAATAACACTCGGCAGACCGTGTCGATCCTGAACATATCACAGGGGTACACCAGGGAGATAATCGACATCGACGGGAACTGGGGTGCCATCATGGAAGTCGACGAGACCCTTTCCCCCGGTGAGACAATGTCGTTCAGCATCGAGTACCAGATAGAGTCAACCTCACAGGATAGACCATCATTCAGTATGGATGATGCCGAAGGGTTCAGCGCCATCCCCTCAAGCCTAGTCTCCGGTTACACAGGTCACACCGAGAGCTTCACCGTTGACGACCCCACCATAATCGATGTAGCCCAGAGGGCGTCAAAGGGGGACAAGAC
>JABXKY010000300.1 GCA_013619005.1 Candidatus Bathyarchaeota archaeon
TGGTTGAATCGTTCTCTATAATTGAAACAATTCTACGGGGGGTATGAATTGTATCAAATTAGCGGGTCTCAAGCTTTCTGGGCGTTCGCTCTAATTGATTTTGGGTTCCTTTCCATCGCTGTAATCGCTTCCAGGTTGGTAAGCCCGAAAAAGCCTAACAAGATCAAAAACACTGCCTATGAGTGTGGTAATGACCCATTCGGAGAGGCTAGGACGTTCCGGTTAACGGGGATCTCCCGTTACTTCGGTTACGCCGTCGCCTTCTTTGCGCTTGACGCTTTCGGATGGATGATCCTCACATCAGCTTTGTCATTTCAGGTGACTACTGAGCTGGTCTCAATGATCGCTATCTACACTTTTGTAATCTTCACGGGAATCGCTTACTTCCTGGTCGAGAAGGATAAGCTGGTGAACTGATGGAAAACGAGGAGCAGATAAGCAGAACATTAGAAAACGTGCCGGGCGCAACCCTGGCATACAAGCTCATAGACTTTATCGACGGCTGGGCGAGAAAGTACTCAATCTGGCCAATCCACCTTGTGACAGGCTGCTGTAGCCCAGAGTTCATGCAGGTATCAGGAGCTCGCTTCGATATGGAGAGACTTGGAGTCCTCCCTTTCGCGAGCGTCCGCCAGTGCAACTGCATCATGGTTGTGGGAATCGTCTCAAGGAAGATGGCTGATAGAGTCAAGTACCTATACGAGCAAATGGGCTTTCCCAAGTACGTAGTAGCTGTTGGGGCATGCCCGACGGGCAAAGGTCCATTCTACGACTCGTACGCGATCGTAGAGATAGACAAGTACGTCCCCGTCGACGTGTATATCCCAGGATGTCCACCTAGACCCGAGGCAATTATCCACGGTATGATGGAACTCCAGGATCAAATAGTGAAGGAGAAGAGGCTCGGTGTCAAAGAGTAACCTAGCCGACTTCATATCCTCTTTTAAAGAGGCACACGCGAGTGAGGTAGAGTCCGTTGAGGTCTTTGAAGAAACAAGGGCCTCAATTATAGCAAAAAAGGACAGCTACATCGAGGTCGCGGAGATACTCAGGGACGAGTACGGGTTCATCATCCCGATTGCTGGAGGCGCAATTGATTATCCCGAGGAGAACAGGATGGAGATGAACTATTATCTGGACAACCCCGACTCCGATTTCATAGTTATTTACCGTGTTCATGTGGACAGGGAAAACCCTGTTCTCCCCACGATGACCAAGGTCTGGGAGGCTATGAGCTTCCACGAGAGGGAAACCAAGGAGATGTTCGGCATAGACTTTGAGGGACACGAAAACATGATTGCCCTACTATTGCCTCCGGACTGGAAGGGTGGATACCCTCTACGCAAGGACTTCAAAGGAGAGGGTGTCGAGTAATGTCAGAACCAAAGATTGAATCTGAAATAATGAGAATCAGCTGGGGGCCTCAACACCCCATGAGCGGACAGACGAGGATCCTCCTAGACACAGACGGAGAAAAGGTCCACAAGATCATAGCCGATATAGGATTCACTCACAGAGGAATCGAGAAGGTACTCGAGAATAGAACCATACTCGGCGGAATAATACCCTTTGACAGGATGAATATGGTAGACACGGCAAACATCAGCATAGGCTATGTCACCGCAGCCGACAAGGCTTATGGACTTGAGGTTCCCGAGAGGGCTCAGTGGATACGTTCTCTTGTCTGCGAGATGGGCAGAATCAACAGCCACCTTTACGCCTTTGGACTTCAAGCAGAGGCAACTGGTTACTTCCCAGCGGTCTTTATCTGGACAACCGTTGACAGAGAGGTCCTGTTAGATCTCTTCGAGGAACTGACCGGCGCAAGGTGGAGCTTTAACCACTTCTTACCAGGCGGAGTCTTCAAGGACTTCCCAGAAGGTTTCGAGGCAAAGATCATCGAGGCAGTCCATTACCTCAGGAAGAGGTTCAAGGATTACTGGGATGCAATGGTCGAGAACCCAATGTTCGAGATGCGATGCAACAACGTGGCCATCCTTGAGCCAAAGGACGCCCTCAGGCTAGGTGCAACAGGCCCAGTCCTAAGAGGATCAGGAATCCCAATTGACATGAGGAATGAGGAGCCCTACGCGGCTTATGCCTCGTTAGACTGGGAAGTAATCACCGAGGATGCTTGCGATGTCATGACA
>JABXKY010000067.1 GCA_013619005.1 Candidatus Bathyarchaeota archaeon
GACCCTGTGCTTCACCACTAACCCGATGGATTCACCGGGCCCGGCCTCTGCTACCTGGTCATGGTCTATCTGAATGGATTCGACCAACTGGGTGAAATCGGTGGTGGTTCCTTTGATCGTTATCCTGTCACCAGCTTTCAGTTTACCAGTTAGCTCGACCACGGCGACCTCAATGTCGGTATAGTAGTGGCTTACATCTCCAATTTTCACTAACTCTTCTGACATGGTTAAAAGTCCCATCCTGAGTTTAAATGAGTTCTGGGAGACCCATTATTCACAGATACTTTTCCTGAGTACTATTCGAATATATTGGATTCTGGTCTGGAAGGGTGGAACGAAGAATCTAATTATCGGAGAGGCGGTAAACCGCCTTTCGCCTTTCTGTCCAGGTAATCAACGATCCTGCCCTCCTGGGTCAGGACAAAACGGAGAGAGTCTCCTTCCCCTTTTCTCTCGATGCAGAACCCGTGTTCCAGGGACTTTAAATGCCAGTCAAGGACCTTGGCGTCGACCCCCAATTCCTTCCCCAGTTCATCCATAGAGGTGAATCCTTTTTCCATTGCCCTCAAGATGTCCCTCCGGATGGGGTGTTGTATCGCCCTCATGTATCGTCTGTGCCTGTCCTTGGTTTCTTCCATGGTATCGGATAGGGTCCTGCTTTTGTTTGACAATAAATCACCTTTAATGAGAACAGATATCGTCACTAATTCCGCGAGTTTTAAAGGCTCCTTGAATAGCCTCGGGTGTGAGCCCAAGGCAAGGTTATGGATATTCTTGGGATGCCATCGTGAAGTTCTCGACGTATCCGGTGCTCCAGTTGCCGTTGTTTCTCCGTGATTTTATGGTGGACGCGAGCCAGACGTATCCATAGCTCTGAGGAACACCCTCAACCTCTTGGCTGTCCTCCGCGATCATACCTGCATCATCTTGAACCTCAAGCCTGTAATCACTCTCCACCCTAGACACTTTCACGGTGTAACGGTCACCGAAGCGGAGCCGCGACGAGCCCTGGAAAGCAATTACCTTATCCTTACGGCTCAATTGCTCAAAATAGATGGTCCATCCGTCACCATTTTTCCGTGCGTAGACCCATGTCCTGTTCTCCCAGTCGTTCCTGACCTCCCATAGCCTGATGAATCCCTGGTTCTGCTCGTCATCCACCTCGCCGTCCAGGAAGCATACCACGAACGAGTGAATGAAGTCACCAGGTATATCAACCTGTTTTCTGATGTACCTGACGGCGGTCCTATCGGCCTTGAGCCAGCTGACCCTACCGCCCTCGATACTGAGGCATCCGTCATGGTCCTGTATACTCCAATCAGTGAAACCGGGCATGAGTTCTCACCTGTGAAACTTTGTTCTACAGACCTCTCTCCGTGAGCTCCAGCGTATGCCCATCCGGGTCAGCGAAGAAGCACAGCCTGCTGCCATCACCCGTCGTCACCATTCTCTTCTCCAGCCCCAAGGAATCTATCTTCTTGAGTTTGTTATCAAAATCTGGAACATGAAGCGCGACGTGGCCCCAGGTACCTATTGGGGTTGATCTTTGAGGCTCGGGCCTCTGGATTAGCTCAATCTTTCCCCCTCCGATGTCTATCACGGCGATCTCTGCCCCACTGCTGGAGAACTGCATGACCACGGGGAACCCGAAGAGGTCTTGGTAGAACTCTACGCTTGCTGCGAGGTCCATGACGAACAATCCGATGTGATCCATTGACGTCATACATACGAGGCAGATTAAACAGTATAAAAAAGGTGAGCCAACGCCCGTTATGATAAATGCATAACGAGCTTGCTAGTTCAACCCGTGCACGGTTCTGGCTATGATCTCTTCCTGGTACTCCTTGGTCAGCGTCGTGAAGTAGGCGCTGAAGCCCCACACACGGACCAAGAGCGACCTGTACTGGTCCGGGTCAGCCTGTGCCTTCCTGAGAGTCTCCGTGTCAATGACGTTGAACTGGACCACCGGCCCCTTCTCTTGCATCAGTGTCTCGATGAAGCTCCTGAGCTTCTTTGTCCCCTCCTCACCGGAAACGGCCGAGGGGTGCAGACGGAAGTCCATGGCGGTGCCCTCCGGTGGCCTGAGACCCGTGACCTTCAACGCCGAATTGAGGGCCCTGGTGGGTCCCGCCCTGTCCGTTCCTGCTTGGGGGCTGATATGGGTCGAGA
>JABXKY010000286.1 GCA_013619005.1 Candidatus Bathyarchaeota archaeon
GGGGAGGGTTCGACCCTCACACATGACTGAATGCTTGCATACGAACTTATGCATGCGTGGAAACCTTCCTGTCCAAATATCCCATCTTACGGTATTTCAATAGTTATTCTTCTTCATTATGCGCGCGCGGATCAAACAGAGAACTGTTGCTTATATGCTGAGCATCTGGGCTGGGTTCTTGGATAAAATAGCCTCTTTTTCATTCTCTGTTAGGCTCTCCAAGCCGTTTACCCAGTTCACAGCATCCACTATCTCCATGGGGCAAGGGTAATCGGTTCCGAATACAACCCTTTCTATCCCAACTGTGTCTATCAGGAATCGCAGGGTTTGTTCGCTGAAGGTGGCGCAATCATAGTAAAAAGAAGCCAAGTAGCTGCTAGGAGGTTTGGATAGTTTCTGATCGGCGTCCTCACCAGCAGAGTACTCAGTCATATAATTCAGCCTCGCCGCTTCCCATCCTTTATCCATCCGAGCTATCCCGAATGCCACATATCCGCCTCCGTGTAGCAGGCAGATCTTCAGCTTAGGGAAGCGATCTAGGATTCCACCCTGTACTAGTGCGCCATATGTGAGGGTACGCTCTACAAGATTCCCTACAGTGTTCTCTAGGAAGTAACCGGTGATACGATGAGCTACAACTGTGTCGCCCTGATGAATCTCGACGACAGCGCCTAACCTTTCAGCTGCTTCCCAAAAGGGGTAGAACATAGGCTCATCCAATGTATGACCGTTGATATGGTCCTTGATGGTAACTCCTCTAAGCCCTAAGTCGTTTACAGCCCGCTCTAGCTCCTCTATAGATGCCGTGGCATCCTGCATTGGGGTGATTCCCAAGCCTATGAATCGGTCTGGGTAGTCATCAGCCATAGACGCTATCTCGTCGTTACATTGTCTGGCTACATTCTTTGAGTGTTCAAGGTCCTGGTTGTATTGGTTGTAGTCACCATAGACTGTTAGTAGCTGCATGTCCACCCCGAGGCGATCCATGTCTGCGATTCGCTCTTCAAGGGTCCAACTGTTGCGGGGGTTCTCAAGCTCCCCATTATTGGATGTGAATCCAAGCCAATCTCTGTTGTCTTGTATCGCCTGCAGGAATGGGCGCGGGTTCACGTGGTTATGGACATCAATGACCTTCATTCAATCATCCTGAGCCCTCTCTGGCTCCTATTCACAGAGCCACGTGTGTATTAAATACTAACGCGCACTCGCATAGCTTGCGCCCGGGTCTTGGGGGAAAATATTTTCTAGTCAATTAAGAACTAGACAACGAGACAATATGGGTGAAAAAAGAGTGGGTGAAGACTCTGGGTACATATTCGCTGGCCCCAGTGTGGAGAGGAAGAGGAAAGATGTTAAGCCTGGTGTAGTACTCATCGACAATCACAGAAACGGAGTCATCGTAACCGAAAATACAGACAGTCCCTGGCACAAGGCAACATACTACGCGCATGGAAGCATCCTGAGTGATGCCGAAGGTAAGTTCATCCGACAGGTGGCGTTCTGTGAGACAATAGATCCAGACGGCGACGTGACCTGGAGCATTCTATGGGAGCCAAGTGAGGGGAAGGCCAGCTATCACTTCATAGTCGGCACAGGGAAGTGGAAGGGAATCGCAGGTGAGGCAACCAACACAGGTATGACGCATCGCGCTGATGACCACACGACGCCAAGCTACAAGATGAGCTGGGAGATCGATGAGAAGAATGATGAAACCATCCCGCCATTCATACCAAAAGGCCCATACACCAACCACGCAACAAGTCTTAGCTTCCATGGACCCCACGTAACCGAGAACATCAAGGAGCTAGACAACGGGTTGAGGCTTATTATCAACACACAATTAGGTGTGCTAATAGGGGAAGACACCACAGCCGTAAATGTCTTAAATCCACGAGGCTACGCAGCCAGCTACGACAAGGGAGTTACCGTGTGGAGCGGTGACGAGAGACTCGCCGATGTAATGTTGCTCGAGGATACGGACCCGGACGGTGATATGGCTTGGCTAGTCCACGTTTGGTGGTATGCGAGGGGCCGTGGATTATACAAGTTTGTTGGAGGCACTGGGAAGTGGGAGGGCATTAGAGGTGAAGGAACTACCCTCGGTCAGCTCATGAGGCGAACCGATGACTATCATCTCCTCAGGTCAGAGATACACTGGAGGATAGA
>JABXKY010000186.1 GCA_013619005.1 Candidatus Bathyarchaeota archaeon
GTGTAACAGAATTCTGTAGAACATGTAAGAAATGTGCGGAGGCATGTGAGGTGGATGCCATAAGTTTCGAGGATAAACCAAGCTATGAGGCAGCTTGTAAGAGTACAAGCGTGGGCGTCCTAAAGTGGCCAGTTGACGGGGAGAAATGTTACAATTACTGGTGTGACAACGGCGTCGACTGTAGCACATGCATAAGCGTGTGTCCCTATAATACGGGTCGAGTGGAGGCCAGTTCAGAGGAGTTCTGGGACGCAATCTAGTACCTCTTTAATGACTGGGATGTTCAAGAACTTCTATCCAGTTTAACCTAATTTCAAATACTCCAAAACTGAGCATTCATATTAGATGCCTACTTTTTCTATAGTGACTGTTTATGCTTACACTAGCTGTTATTGGTAAGACCAATGTGGGCAAGACAACCTTGTTTAACGCTGCGACCCTTTTGAACGCTGAAGTTTCAAACTATCCCTTCACCACCAAGCAGCCCAACGAGGGAAGAGCATATGTGTGTGATGTCTGCGTGTGTCACGAATTGGGGCTGGATGACAATCCGTTGAACTCGGTATGTATTGATGGTTGGCGATATGTCCCGGTAAAGATTATCGATATTCCCGGTCTAGTGAAGGATGCATGGCGGGGAAAAGGACTCGGGAATCAGTTTCTCTCAGCTATCGGTCAAGCAGATGGTTTGATTCATGTGGTTGATGCATCAGGTTCAGTCAATGAAGATGGAGAAATAAGTCAACCAGGTAGCGGAAACCCGGTCCAAGATGTCATGGACATCGAGTTTGAGATGGAAAAATGGATAGCTGAAATCGTGAAACATAACAAGACACTGATCCTACGAGAAACGGAAAAATCAACTATTCAGGAAGCCTTGGGATTAGCTTTGACAGGGATTAAAACGAGCCCAGAGCACGTCCAACGGGCTTTGGAGTCTGCCAAACTGGAGAATGTGCCGTTTGAGTCATGGAGGAATAATAGGACCCTCCGGTTTGCATCAACTCTCCTACCTATAATTAAACCAACTCTAATCATCGCCAACAAGATGGACCTACCAGCAGCTGAGGAAAATCTGGAAAAACTGACTGAGTACTATAGCCACGGACTTGTGGCTGCATGTTCGGCTGAAGCGGAGTTGGCGTTAAGGAGAGCGGAGAAAAGTGGATTGATCAGGTATACTCCTGGTCAGGAGACCTTCAAGATCTTGGAAGAGGAAAAGTTGACCACAGATCAAAGGAGAGCGATTGCTTACATCGAACAGCGTGTGTTGTATAGATACATGCGGACTGGCATTCAGCAGGCTCTCAACACCTTGTGCTTTAAGCTGCTGAAGATGAACATGGTGTATCCAGTGGGAGATGAAAAGCACTATGCTGACAATCATGGTAATGTTCTTCCGGATGTTCATCTGCTCCCATCTAACGCTAATGCTATAGATCTTGCCAAAGAGGTACACACCAGGCTAGCAGAGGACTATATGCTTGCTATTGACGCTAAAACTGGTCTTCGTCTTCCTAAAGATTACACTCTCAGACATAGAGATGTCGTGAAGATCATGACACAGAAAAGAGGGAAGACACCGAAAAAAAGAATTCAAGACTAACTTCACTTCTCATTGAGGGTACAACTAAACTATTATTGGTCTAGAGACCCAGTTCTCTTTGATCATTATGAGCAAGCTTATCATCACTGCAGCGGTTACTGGAGGAGAATATGTATCCAAAAGCACTACTCCATATGTACCTTCAACGGTAGACGAGATAGTGAAAGAGGTTGTATCTTCAGTTGAAGCCGGAGCTAGCATAGTTCATTTACATGCTAAGAATCCGAAGACAGGTGAAGCATTCTCGGGTGATCCGAATCCTGTTTTGAAGGAATACATCGAAAGGATCAGAGATGAAGTGGATGTAGTCATCAATGTAACCACCGGGGGAGGAAGAGTGGGCAATCCCCCTGAGGTTTGGGATAAGCTGGTGGAGGAACGGTGTAAGCTGGGCCAAGAGATGATGTCCCTGAATATGGGTACCATGAACAGATGGGCGGAGCATCCAACCGGTGAAATCTTCCTGAATACGGTGAGCATGGTGGAGCGTTGGTGTGGCTACATGGTAGACCACGGCGTCAAACCAGAACACGAAATCTATGATACAGGTATGATA
>JABXKY010000290.1 GCA_013619005.1 Candidatus Bathyarchaeota archaeon
CTCCTTCCTCCCTACCAGAGACGTGAACGCACACCCTGAGCTTCAACTCATCAGCCCTCTTGAGCTCTTGCATAGCCGCGAACTCCTTGGTGGAGGTCATGGATGCGTGAACCGTGGTCAAACCCAGCTCGATGAACTCGTCGAACACTGTCTTTAACCCGTCGATGTACTCCTTCTTGGAGTACTCGGGCATCTTGATGTAGACAATGTCTTTGGCAGCCTCCCTGAGGACGCCGTTGGGCTCCCCGTTCTCGTCTTTATCGATCTTACCATGGGGCGGGTCAGGTGTGTGCCTGGTTATTCCTCCAGCTGTTAAAGCTAGGCTGTTTACAACGCCGATGTGTCCATCCCTCCTCTGAATGTAAATGGGATTGTCAGGGGTTACCTCGTCGAGCTCCCACCTTGTGGGATACCTGCCTAGCTTCACGTCATCCAGTGTGTACCCGAGGATCCACCTACCCTTGGGAGTGTTTCTTGCCTTTTCAGATATTCTTTCAAGCAACCCGGAGACGGTTTCGATGTCTGGTCCGCATTTTACTCCCCTGACCCTGAATACTCCGTAAGCTCCGGGATGCATGTGGGAGTCAATGAGACCAGGAAGTAGGGTTTTGCCTTCAAGGTCGATTACTTTTGTCTTGTCTCCGATGGTCTCTCTGATTACCTCATCGTTTCCTACTCTCTGTATAAGCCCATTCTTTACAGCTACCGCGAAGGCAACCGAGTTTTTATCATCAACGGTGATTACCTTGCCATTGATGAAAACCGTGTCTGCATAGAGACCCTTTGATTGATTCATAGGACGTGAATGTCCCGATGATTACTTGTTTTTATCCATTACACTTGCTTGTGCACTTATGATGCTCTATAGTGACATAGACTGAAGTACTCGAAATATACTTCATGAAACCAGCAGCTGGTCAATCAAAACTATTCGAATAAAAGGAGGGGTTGTAGGTGATATCACCACCATGGATAGGGTTCGAACCCAACTCGAGGAGAGAATGTACGGGGGGTTTGACCCCAACCCGTGATGTGAGGATAAAATCATCGATTGAGGTAGCTGGATATTCGATCAGGGACCACAAAGTATCATTGGGTTTGAAACGTATTATTTGAGGACTGTGAGTCCTATGAGGCCTTCTCCTTGGTTAACCGAGTAGAAGGTTCTTAGGAAGGTTACTTTTGCGTCCTCTGGGGCGATATAGCTCTCAAGGACGTTACCGAAGAGGTCAGTGACCTCCCCTACTGGCTCACCTTTCTTGACCCTGCTCCCAAGCTCGTGGAAGCCATGCCATATCCCCGCGTTCTCTGCCTTGTACCTGTACCCCTTGGGGCTAATCTCCGCGTCAGCGAGCACCGGTTCCCCCGGTAAGACTCCGAAGTATTTCAGAATATTCATAACACCATCATAATGGAACTTTATATGCCTCTCCCGAACCGGATACGGGGTGCCCGCCTCACTGGTCACACAGGGAATCCCGTATTTTTTCTGTGCAGTCATCGATAAGCCGCTCGCAGTCTCAGGGAGCTTGCTCACGTACTCTGTGGGGAAACAACGAGCCATATCCAGTGCCATTGCATCCACTTCTTCTCCTCCACCAGACCCAGCGATCACCATTGAATCTATATCTTCTCCTATGTCACCGCCATGAAGGTCTACCAAGGCATCACTCCTAGACGCAACCTCCTTGAACGCAACATACGCCGTTCTCCGGCTCAACGTACCCTCCGGGTCACCCGGGAACTGCCTGTTCTGGTTCAACTGATCTATGGGGCTGAGGAACGCAGACCTATGCTCAAAATGAGGTCCATTCAAGACCGTAACCGCGATAACGTTCCCTTTCATCTCCGCTGGATCCAGCTCACGAGTAGCCCTTATGAGTCCCTCAATGCTCGCATACTCTGTTCCATGGGTTCCTGCTAAAAAACCGATAGTCTTTCCAGGCTTAGCCCCCGAGATGACGACCACGGGAATCCTGTAAATATTCACACTGGTCCGTCCGACCTCTACGAAGCCACTGCTCTTTTCACCACGCTTACCAAGCGCTTCTTCTACATTCATGTTCTAGAAAAGGTTATTTGCACACTTGACTCTTTCCGTCGAACCCTGTTCAAATATCATTCGCGCGCACACCTTAGGTTACCACGTCATACTAATACT
>JABXKY010000099.1 GCA_013619005.1 Candidatus Bathyarchaeota archaeon
CCTTCCAGAGGTCTAGGGTGGCCCTCGCCTCTTCCTCGTCCATTATCTGGATCGCGTAGCCTGTGTGGACGAGGACATACTGGCTCACCGTGACGTCGACGAGGGAGATATCCACCTCACGGACGGTGCCATGACCGAAATCGACCTTTGCATTCGTGCCCTCTATCTCGAGAACTTTTCCGGGTACTGCGAGGCACATCTGGTGACATCGAATTTATCACTTAAAAAGGGTTGTTACTGGCATCCTAGAATGGCTCGGGTCAGTTGACAAGGGGTTCATCATTGGATAGCCGAAGGATAATTCATGAGTTTGCTAGTGATTTCGCAAGCTCCAGAGTTGATGTAAATATGCTTCTCAGGTTATAGAGAATTTCTTGGAGCCACAGACTTGTATCGGCAATGTTTTTAACATACCCATTAAAGGAATAGTGAACCACGATGTTGCCCGGAGGTACAGAGTTAATAGTAATCTTCTTCATCGTATTGCTTCTATTCGGCGGGAAGAAGCTCCCCGAGCTAGCTCGATCAATGGGATCCGCGGTCAGGGAGTACTCTACGGCGTCCAAGGAGCCAGCGAAATACGTAGAAAGCCATACCAAGACGAAGGAGGAAGAGGAGCGGGAGGCAATACTTGAGGCAGCTAGAAAACTCGGCATCGAGACCGAGGGAAGGAGCGTCAAGGAGATCGCTGCTGAATTGGTAAAGATCACCGAAAAGGAGTAAGTCATCGCTTCTCAGGTTCTTGGTGCTCTCAGATGGCAGAGGATGAAGAACAGTCTATTTGGGATCACCTTGAAGAGCTCGCTCAGAGGCTTCGGAGGGTCCTGTTCGTCATCGTTGTTGCTACTCTATTAATTGTTATTCTGCCGAGTGACCTTGGAGGAATCCTCAGGTTGGATTTCTCTAATTATAGGCCCCTAATCTCCGCGATGATAGAGTATATACAGTTCTCGCTTCTCCCACAAGGGGTACAGCTGTTAGCGTTCAACTGGCTGGACACGTTCTACATCTACATCCTAGTTGCGATAGTGCTGGGCACGCTAGTTACCATGCCGTACACGGCTTTTGAGCTGTTCAAGTTCATCGCCCCCGCGCTCTACCCACATGAAAGGCGATCTATGTACAAATTCGTGTTCGTGGTCACAGTTCTATTCTCGATTGGGGCCTTGTACGCATGGCTCGTGCTCCTGCCCACGACGTTCAACGTCCTGTACGTGTTCGCATTTCAGAGCAACATCCTGCCCTTCTTCTCGGTTAAGGACTTCTTCAACATGATGGCGTTCGGTATACTCGGGTCAGGCGTATTCTACACATTCCCCCTCGTTATCTGGATGCTGGTGGGAGCTGGTCTCATAGGCGTCGATACGCTGAAGGAGAACAGGAAGCAACTCTTCCTGGGCCTCATCATAGTCACAGCTGTCTTAACCCCTGACCCGACTCCCTTCTCGATGCTCCTCATGTCGATCCCGTTCTACATACTATACGAGATCACGATACAGGTCCTATCCAGGACCAAGAAAGGGCGTGAGGACCCTTCTGTTCAACTTGGCATACAGGCCTCAAGAGACCTGCTGAGTAGACAACAAGACCCTGACACCTGATCATAATTCATCCCCAGAAAGCTTGAAGACGATACCTAGGGTCTCAACTGAGATAAAAAAAATTAAAAAAGGGTCTGGGAAAAAGGGCTACTACTTGCTTCTCGCGAGCTTGACTGATTTCTTGGCCTTCTCTGTCTTCGGTTTCGCCTTGGGCTTCGCTACGCTCTTCTTGGCAACTAGCACTTTCTTAGGCTTCTCCTTCGCCGTCTCGAAGGACGGCTTGGGAAAATCTGAGAGGAAGGGACTGTCCACTCCCGCGAGCACGACTGTCACCTTAACCCTGTCATCGAGGTCGCTGGTAACCCTGGCGCCCCACGTGACACGGGCGTCGGGTGAGACCCTCTCCAGGACGAGTTCCCCCGCCCTGTTGACGTCCTCTAAGGTCATGTCATCTCCGCCCTCGATATAGACCAGGGCCCCCTTGGCCTCCCTTATGTCCCCTATGTCCAGGAGCTGGGAGTTAAGCGCCCTCTCGACGGCCTCTTCGACCTTGGCGTCTCCGGTACCCTCGCCGAAACCGATGGCACAGATGCCGCCTTGCCTCATGA
>JABXKY010000085.1 GCA_013619005.1 Candidatus Bathyarchaeota archaeon
GCCGACAAAGATGATAAACCCAAGTCTGAGGAAGAAACCACGAAAACGTTGAAACTCCCGGGAAAAAGATAGTGTCAAGATAAACCACAGGGAAAGCTATACCTGAAAAAAGGTTCTGCAGGATGTTGATAGCCCAAGTAATAGGGTCCGTCGACTTTGTTACTATTCTCAATCCTGATGAAACCATAGCGAGCCCCATGAGAATAGCCGCGGAGATTATGAACGCCAGGATTGTTGCAGTAAAGTTCACGTTAAGTTTGGCACCAAATACGAGAATCCCAATCACCAAATAGGGGACGAAGGTGATAATCGAGAACAAATAGTTCCACATCACGTTTCCAATGACAAACACGGTTGTGCTTAGGTTAGTCATCAGAATAGTCTCAAGAGTCCATGGGTTCAGCCGTCGTTCCACGCCCTGTACAAGAGGGAGAATGAGGTTGCTGATTGCTATCCCCACGATAAGGAATGAGATATAATCGCTGCCATACATCTCAGTTACAGCCCTCTGCACATAAGATGCCCTCACACCCCATGAGAAGACACCGATGAAGATATTGATGAACTGGGTTATCACGGTAGTTCTGTAGCTACTCCAGCTCTGATAGTCTCTCTTGGTAAAAGCTATGATCTGCTTGAGAGCAATGGGTATCAATGCCTGAATCTCCTTCGTGGTCCCGCTGGACGGTTACCTGTTATGGCAATGAAAGCATCTTCCAGCGTAGGCTCTATCGTGTTCATCGTCTTGATGCTCAGATCATAGTTGAGGAGAACCTCTAAGATTACCGAGAGATCCATTAATTTATCGACTCTAAACGATAGCTCCTGGAGACCATCCGTTGGATCAATACTAGGGGTTATCCCTTTGATACCTGAGATCTCTTGTAACCGGTTAAGCATCACTTCGTGTTTCCCAGTGAAAGGAGTTTCATGGAGAGTTACATTGAACTGGCTCTCATCTACCAGTTCATATCTTATACGGTCTGGTGTATTACATGCGGTTATTTTACCCCTGTCCATGATGGCTATTCTATCACACATCTCTTGAGCTTCAGAAAGGTTGTGAGTACTCATCAGTATGGTTTTACCTTCCTCTGCTACGAGTCGATCTTTTATCAGGCTCCTGAACTCTGCTGCGGAGGACGGGTCTAATCCTGTTGTAGGTTCATCAAATAAGATGATAGGTGTGTCTCTGAGGAGTCCTCTACATAGGAGTAGCTTACGCTGCATCCCCGTAGAGTACCTTTGGTAATCATCATCAGCCCTATCCAAAAGGCCTGTGAGTTCGAGAAGGTATTCGATACGTTTCTTAGCAACGTTGTCTTCAAGACCATAGAGGAGTGCATAGAACTCGAGGTTCTGCCTACCTGATAAACGCCACGTGAACCCTCTACTTCCGGGGAGAACTGCCTGTAGATTAGTGAGCACTTTTCCCGGCTCCTTTTTCACGTTATAACCACGGACATATGCCTCTCCCTCATCGTGGAGAACGAGGGTGCAAAGAATTTTGATTAATGTAGTCTTACCAGCGCCGTTGGGGCCTAGAATGCCGAATATTTCACCTTCTTGGACGGCCAAGTCTAGACCTGATAAGGCTTCTATGAAGGGACCTTTCGTTCCTTTTATGGATTCTATCAAATTGGAGAAGGTTCCCACGTTTCTACTACGACCATGTCTATGTCCGCCTCCTCTTTGCTGCTTTTTAGCGGTTGTAGGATACAGTTTCTTTAGTGATTTAGTTTGTATAGCGTAATCCAGTTTACATCAACTTTTTTTTATTCGGGTGATTATCCTCGTGTTTCATGTCGGGAGTTGTCTCGTAATCGTTGAACTGTTCCTCATAATAATCAACAAGCTCTTCGGTGACTTTCTTCCATTGGATTATGGATCTAAGGCCTTTTACTAGGGTTTTCTCTCCCTCCTCAGTTATGTTGTAGACTCTTCTTACTCGTCCTGAATCTCCTTTCATTTTCTTGGATGTTAGCAGTTCATGTTTTTCCATTCTGTTCAATATAGTGTATATTGAGCCAGTTTCGAATCTACCTGACTCGACGAATCCTCTGGTTTCCATTTCATTTATTAGTTGATAACCGTGTATAGGGCCTTCATGAAGAATGCGAAGTGACAGGAGTTGGAC
>JABXKY010000225.1 GCA_013619005.1 Candidatus Bathyarchaeota archaeon
GACACCCGTTGGATGAACTGGGTCTAGGCTAGGGATTAAAACCTAGGCTATTGTATGTGCCTCTGCGGTGATATACCCGAATCCTGATCATCCCTTCACCGAATGTATCTCCTTGAGGATTGATACCTCTTCATTCCCCGTTAGGGCATTCGCTCAACTGGAGTAACAACTATTCTCGGTTATCCTCTGATCTATCCCGAGTACCTGTCGTTGGTGGAGGGGTTCGCGGTGTTACTGTAGCCACGGGTCTCCCAGTAGCCCAGCTCCTGCTCCTCGGTGAACTTTAGCCTGTAGACCCATTTGGCTGACTTGTAGCCGTATTTCTGGGGAACTATAAGCCGAAGTGGCCCACCATGCTCTCTTGGCAGCTCCCTGTCGTCCAGCCTGACCGCTAACATGATGTCTTGGTGGGATAGTTCTGGGATAGATAGGCTCGTGGAGTATTCTCGTTGAGCCTCTACAGTGACATACCGGGCATTCTCTAAGGGCTTAACCAGCTCCTTGATGTATTGGAAAGAGACACCTTCCCACTTGTTATCAAACTTGGTCCAACCCGTCACGCAGTGGAAATCAGATAACCGTATGACCCTCGGCAAAGCCATGAACTCCTCGTAGCTGAGTGAGAGAACGTTCTCCACGAGCCCAATCACCTCGAACCTCCACGTCTCCCTGTCGAAGGGAGGTATCCCGATCCCAGTATGAAGAACCTTGAGCCGCTCGATCTCCGTCTGTCCCGGAGGGAGAACGCCTTTAGGTACACTGATACCAGTCCCCACCTGGGTTGGGTTATTGAAGAGTAAGGCACCTATGATGCCGAGGACGGCGCCGCCCAGGGCGATAATGGATTCTCGGCGCTCCACATTGATTTTTTCCTGTTCAGACACCTTCACTTTGCCTCTCATCCGGATCATCCAGAACCTCAGCCCCGTCGCCATGTGAACTGCTAGAAATATCACCACGTAGAGATCGTTTTCCCTGTGAACTAAGTAGGGAAGCAACGCGCCCAAGCCTAGTTTGAACCAGTCTAGCCCCGATATGATCTGTAGGCCCCCGAAAACCAGCAGCAGTAACCCCGAGAGCATCTGTATGACCCGGAGCGTAAGGTATGGTGAATGGGGTCTGAACAACGCCCTGATGCGTTCCACCCAGTTGAAACCGAGAACAAACGTCGAGATGTACGCGTGGAGTAGGAAACTGGTGGTGAAAGCGATGACCATAATGAAGTGATACGTTCTCAAGAGCGCGTTATCCGAGTCCAAGAAAGTCATGGTATAACCTGTGACTACAAGTCCTATTGTGACCGCGAAGAGAAACCACGAAACATCCTTGTTGACGACGATCAAACGAGGAACTCGTGGCTTCACATAGAAGCCCTATGAACCGTGCATTTTATTGGTTGTTTAAAGTCCCAGCAACTCGTGGGTTGTTTTTCGGAGCGTGATTGGGAAGAGATAAAATCCCTCGCCCATTTTGATGAGGGAATGTCGCTTGAACGACTCCACCTAGAAATACTGCGGTACCTGTACGACAACTTGCCCCAGGATGAATCTGATATGGGTGGAGTCTCGCGGAAAATAATGTTCAAGTCAGTTAATTTCAAGCCACGGCTGATAGAGAAGGCGTGCGAAGACCTTGAATCAAAGGGGCTGGTAAGGCTTCACTCAGGGTTCTACAAGAGTGAATGGACATCCATCTCCATCACTGATGAAGGAATGGATTATCTAGATGGTTCGAAGGGTGGGGTTTGAACCCACGAACTCCCTAGAGATAGGCAAAGACATCCTGGCTCGGACAATTATTTGTGGAGAACCTCTCCAGCTAACGCGTTGGTATGCTTTCCATCCTCGACTGTGATGACCCCATTTACGATGACGTAATGAATTCCTTCCGGGAAGCTGGGTGGCTCTGTCACGGTATAGTTATCCTTCACACGGAATGGATTGAAGACAACGATGTCCGCGTAAGCACCCGGGTTTATTATCCCCCGATCTTGAAGACTGAGTCTCCACGCAGGCATCCCGGTCATCTTATGAATCGCGTTTGTGAGAGATAGCACGCCCTCTCCCACGTATTTCCCTATGACTCGGGGGAATGTGCCATAATTCCGGGGATGGGTTACACCACCTCCCTTGGGACC
>JABXKY010000348.1 GCA_013619005.1 Candidatus Bathyarchaeota archaeon
CAGGTTTTATTTGGGCGGGATTATGTTCACGAGTTAGCGTTTCGAGGTGTATGGAAACGACAAGAAAATTCAAGGTGACCATAGACGAGGACCAGTGCAAGGGCTGCCTCATCTGTGTTCACATCTGTGAGTCCCGCGGAGGGAAGATTTTGAAGGAATCAGACAAGAAGACTGCCCTGGGCGGCACCCTGCCCGTGGTGGACGGTGAATGCATCGGGTGCAGGTGGTGCGAACGGTACTGCCCCGATTTCGCTTTGAACGTGGAGGAGGTCCAGGATGCTTAAGCCGGGTAAATACCTGGTTCTGGGTAATGTGGCGTGCGCCGAGGGGGCCATCAGGGCTGGCCTGGGTTTCTTCGCGGGTTACCCGATTACCCCTGCCAGTGAGATCAGCCACCATATCGCGTTGGAGCTTCCCAAGGAGGGCGGCATCTTCATGCAGATGGAGGACGAGATAGCCAGCATCGCCAGCATCATTGGGGCGAGCTGGGCTGGTGCGAAATCTATGACAGCCACTAGTGGCCCGGGGTATGATCTGATGCAGGAGAATATCGGTTACGCCCATATGACTGAGACTCCTCTTGTATTGGTGAACGTCCAGAGGAGCGGGCCGAGTACGGGCCAGTCCACGGATCCTTCGCAGCAGGACATATACCAGGCCAAGTATGGCGCCCACGGCGACTACGAGGTCATCGCGATTAGCCCGTGGAGCGTCCAGGAGATGTTTGACTTGACGGTTCGAGCGTTTAACCTAGCCGAGACTTACCGTACTCCCGTGATGCTCATGAGCGACGGGCTTATCGGGCACATCGAGGAGAAGCTCGTCATACCCGAGAAGGTCGATGTGGTTAACAGGAAGAAGCCGACCAGCATGGATGCTACCCCATGGGGCACCGATGACCCAAGCGGCGTACCAGAGATGCCGGCTTTCGGCGAGGGGCATAGGCTCCTTGTAACTGGCTCGACCCACCGTCCCGACGGCGTCCGAAACTTTGCGCCCGAGTACCACCAGAAGATCGTGTACAGGATCATGGACAAGATCCTCAACGCGGAGCCCGTGATACGGGACATCCACAAGGTGGAGATGGATGACGCAAAGGTCGCCGTACTGAGCTTCGGCGCATCTGCCCGTCCCAGCGTCGAGGCAGTGGAGAAGGCACGCGAGGAGGGAATCAAGGCTGGCTTGTTCAGGCTCAAGACCATCTGGCCGTTCCCTGAGGAGCCAGTGCGGGAGCTGGCGGACCAGGTTGACGCCATCATAGTTGTCGAGATGAACGTGGGCAAGCTGGTGAAGGAGGTGCAACGTGTAGCCGAGGGCAAGACAAAAGTCGTGTCGCTAAGCAAGGTGGGAGGGGTTCTCCCGCTGTCGCGTGAAGTGCTTGAGGCAGTACGGAGGGAGGCACAGTGAGGAACCTGTTCTATTACCGTGACAAGTACGTGAGGAGCCAGCCCAGCGCGTTCTGCCCTGGGTGCGGTGGAGGTATCATTCTCAACTGTTTCCTGAGGGCCATTGATGACCTTGGGCTTGACCAGGACAAGATACTGGCGGTCTCGGGCATCGGCTGCACGGCTTGGATTCCGAGCCCCAACTTTAACGGAGATACTCTTCACACTACCCACGGCAGGGCCATCGCTTTCGCAACCGGCGCCAAGGCGTACAACCCTGACCTGACCACCGTGGTCTTCACGGGTGACGGTGACGGCGCGGGTATAGGTGGGAACCACCTCATCCACGCCGCCAGGAGGAACATCGACCTCAAGGTTATCCTGGTCAACAACATGAGTTACGCCATGACGGGCGGCCAGATCGCGCCGACCACGATGCACGGCGAGACAACGGTGACCAGCCCATATGGTAACCCAGAGTTCCCGTTTGATATCACCCAGCTGGTCAAGGCGGCCGGCGCCAGCTATGTTGCCAGGTGGAGCAATTACCACGTCATCGAGTTGACCAACGCCATAAAGGAGGCCATACAGCACAAGGGCTTCGGGTTCATCGAGGTGCTGAGCCAGTGCCCCACCCAGCAGAGGAGGATATTCAACCTCAGGGGGCCGCTGGACAGCCTTCCCCCGCGCATCCTTGACATGTTCAAGGAGGGGACGTTTGTCCGTGGTAGACCGGATAAGGGTAACTACGTGTACGCCGTGCCTAAGGGCGGGGTTGATGATACGTTGAAGGCGGTTCAGGGCTTTGGTGAGGCAAAGATCGTTGACCACATGGGCTTCGGTCGTGTTGTCCGCGTCGAGGGCGATGCTGAGGCTTTGAGGGACAAGATGGACGGACTCGACGATGTCAAATACGTGGCTGACAACGTCGAGGGCAAGGTCGAGCTGGGTCTCTTCGAGAAGTATGAGCGGCCGGAGCTGACGGAGAGCCTGCGTGAGATAATCCGCAAGGCCAGGGGGGAACAGTGATGAAACAGAACATACTTATCAGCGGTACGGGCGGTCAGGGCATCGTGGCTGCTGGCGCGTTCCTCGGCCAGGCGCTTTTCGCGCAGGAGTATGAGGTCATGTTCAGCAGGAGCTACGGTGCCTCTGCGCGTGGCGGTGCCTGCAAGAGCGAGGTGATGGTCTCTGACGAGGTCATAAACGATCTCCAGTTTGAGGACACGGATGTGTTGATGTGCCTGAGTCTGCCCGCGTTCAAGAAGTACATGCCAGTAGCGAAGCCTGGCAGCCTCATCATAGTGGACGCCCATGTCTACGAGAGGGCCGAGGGCATACGGGATGACGTTGAGGTCGTCCAGATCCCTGCCCGGGATATGGCAGTGGGGCTTGGTAACCAGATTGTGGCCAACATGGTGATGCTGGGTAACCTGGCTAAGCATAGCGAGGTGGTGAGCCTTGATCTCCTGAAGGAGGCCGTGATGACCCGGATGAGGGAGTCAATGAGGGAGATGAACATTAAGGCGCTTGAGGCGGGCTTCAACTTTTAGCGGTTTACCACCTTTTTTTAATCTGGGAGGATATATTCCTCCGTTATGAGCAGGCTCTACCCCGAACTCCCTATACCTGGGGTCGCGGCTGTCACGGTTCGTGGGCGGGAGGTTCTTCTAGCTGAAAGGGGTAAACCTCCGAGCCTCGGAAAATGGGGGATCCCAGGGGGAGCTGTGGAGGTGGGGGAGACCCGTGAGGAGGCCGTTGTCCGTGAGGTCTTCGAGGAGACCAACGTGGTGGTGAAGCCTGTGGAGTTGCTTACTATATTCGACTCAATAAGCAGGGACGACGTGGGCAAGGTGAGGCACCATTACATACTTTTCGAGTACCTATGCGAGTATGTCTCTGGTGAGGTCCTCCCTGGCACCGATGCTCCTGACGCCCGCTGGGTTTCCATCGATGACCTAGGCTCTGTGAATATAATGCCTTATACCCGTAGGTTCATTGAGAAGGTACTGACTGAACGGGGATTGCTTTAACAAATGGTTAAATAACACCACCATGGGTTACCATTTGGTACAACATGGTCAAGATTGATGTAGAACTAGACTGCAAGGGCATGTACTGCCCTATGCCGATCGTCAAACTCAAGAAAGCAACAAAGACAATGGAGTCAGGACAGCACCTAAAGCTGATAGCCACCGACCCGGGGAGCGTTAGGGACGTTCCCGCGTGGGCTGGCAAGACGGGCGCCGAGATCATCGAGACATCAGAGTCTGCCGGTGAGTTCGTATTCATAATCAAGGTGAGTAAATAATGAGTGAAAAAATGAAACACGCATACGTTGTCCACAGCGGGACACTAGACAAACTATACCCAGTTTTCATGCTGGCAAGCACAGGAGGAGCCATGGACGCGGAGGTACACCTATTCTTCACGTTCTGGGGACTCGACGCGGTTAAGAAAGGCGGCCTGGACAAGGCAAAGCTCCCAGGTATCATGAGCGTAGGAACAGGCATGATGAACGGTAAGATCAAGAAGGTAGGCGTCCCGAGCCTACCCGAGCTACTGAAGATGTGCAGGGACACCGAGAACGTAAAGATCTACGCCTGTAGCACCACTATGGCGATGATGGATGTCAAGGAAGAGGAGCTCATCGATGAGGTCGATGCGATCGTGGGAGCAGCCACTTTCCTAGACATTGCCATGGACGCAAACGTTCAGATGTTCATCTAGGTGAAACCATGGGGCGATTGATGATGCTCCTCTGCGAGTCTCCTTTCCAGAACGAGAGCGTGGACCACGTCCTCGGTCTCAGCAAGGCGGCTATCGCTAAGGGACATGACGTGGATATCTACCTCATGATGGACGGGGTCTACGGGCCTGTCACATCGCAGAGCGGTGAGCCTTTCCACATGGACAGCGTGAGTGACAGCCTGAAGGAGTTAATCGATCTCGGTGTAACCATCAGCGGGTGCAGGGTCTGCATGGAGCTGAGGGGAGTCAAGGAAGATATGATCACTGAGGGAGTCGATATTGGAGGAATCTTCGATCTGGGCGAGATGGTCGCCGAGGCGGACGTGATTCTGAGCATGACGGGGGCTAGATAATTGGAGAAAGAGCTATTGATCGTTATCAAGTCGGCGCCATTCAGGAACCTCAACTACTATGAGGGCCTGAGGACGGCAGCTGGTCTCTGGGATCACACAGTCAAGATCCTCTGGACAGGCAAAGGAGTTTACGGAGCACTGAACATGGTTGACAACACCCTGACGAAAAAGTTCCTTGCGGACCTACCTGACATTGACATCGAGATGTACGTGGACGGGGTGACGTTGAAGGAGAACGGATTCAACGAGGACGACCTCGTGGACGAGGTTGAGATCGCCGACGGTGAGAGAATCAATGAACTAATCGAGGAGGCCGAGGCCAGCCTCGTGTTCTAGGTGATATTATGAAGCTAGTAGTGTTAAACACCCACGATGAGGACATCCTTGAGAAGGCGATGACCGCCGAGGCGGACCTGCTTCTAATGCAGGACGCTACAATCTTCTGCAACAAAGGGAGAAAGAATGCACCAGTGTTTGGTGACATGAAAATTTATGCCCTCAAGGGTGACCTTGAGAAGCGTGGATTAACCGAGAGGATGATTGGTGGCGTCGAGCTAGTCGACTATGACGGCATGGTTGACCTGTTATTCAGTGGATACAAAGTAGTGAACCTATAATGACTCAGAAAAACGACATTGACTCCCAGATACTGCGGCTGCTGGCGGAGGACAGCAGGCAGAGCTTCCGCGAGTTAGCGAAGCAGTTGAACATCAGCCACGTTAGTGTTTCTTCTAGGGTAAAGGCTCTAGAGGAGTCAGGAGTCATCAGAGGCTATACTTGCGTAATCGACCACGACAAGTTAGACTACTACCCTCTCTGCCTCAGGATCAGCGCCTCACAGGGCGGTAACCTGAGTAGGATAGGGGATGAAGTAGCCAGTCACCCTGAGGTCAACGTGGTTATGCGTGTCTCAGGAGACTGTGAACTTCTTGCTTTGGCCATGTGTGAGTCAAGGGAGTCTGCCCTTGCTCTGCTTGACAGGATCAACGAGATCAGTGGGATCGCCAAGGCCGAGAGCCATATAGTTCTTGAGGCCATCAAGCTGGGCGGCGTCAAACTCAAGCCATAATTTTTTCGTTTATTTTATCCATCCACGGGACTCATAGTTGGTACTATGTACCGTGTTAGCGTTGACGTCGGTGGTACGTTCACTGATCTGGTCGCCCTTGACGAGGTCACCGGGGAGATTATCAACATCAAAACTCCGTCGGTTCCAAAGAACCCTGAGCAGGGAGTGGTGAACGCGGTCAAGGTGTTCCTCTTGGAGCACCCCCCTGAATCAATTAAGATGATCGGGCACGCTACCACCATCGCAACTAACGCTCTGTTTGGCCAGGTTGACCTTGAACTCCCGAGAACCGGGCTTGTGACCACATCGGGTTTCAAGGATGTCATCGAGATAGGCCGTCAAAGGAGAGCCGAGGTCTATAACCTGTTCTTCGAGAGGCCGCCGATGCTGGTTAAAAGGCGGCACAGGTACGTCATCAACGAGAGGGTTTCACCTAAGGGAGAAGTTGAGGAAGGTATCAACTCGGAGGAGCTGGAATCTATCATCCACAAAGTCAAGGAGGACAATATTGAGTCCCTCGCGGTGGGCTTCATCAACAGCTACGCGAACACCTCTCACGAGGTTCAGGTAAAGAAGGCTCTAGGTGAGGCTATCCCCGGGCTTCAAGTAACTGCGAGCCACGAGATCAGCAACGAGTACAGGGAGTACGAGAGGTTCAGCACCGCTGTGGTCAACGCTGCTCTGATGCCTGTCATCCACACGTACATCACCCGGTTGGAGGAGGACCTGGACGACCTCGGGTTGGACACCCAGCTCTACGTGATGCAGAGCAACGGCGGGCTAGCAAGGAGCAACGTGGTGAGCATGAAGCCGGCCACCATTGTCGAATCAGGGCCGGCTGCAGGCGTCATCGCAGCCGCGTGGCTTGGTGAGATGACGGGGGTCAGGGATATCATCAGCTTCGACATGGGCGGCACAACGGCCAAGGTAGGTACGGTGAGGGGCAGGATGCCTGAGGTTGTACCCGAGTACGAGGTGGCTGGGACTATCCACATGGGTAGGCTGGTCAAGGGAAGCGGTTACCCTGTGAGGTTCCCGTTCATTGACCTCGCAGAGTGCAGCGCCGGCGGTGGAACCATCGCCAGGGAGCATAACGGCTCGCTTCAGGTTGGACCTGTCAGCGCTGGCGCCCTCCCTGGTCCAGCGAGTTACGGTAGAGGAGGAACTGAAGCCACCATCACGGACGCGAACCTGGTGCTGGGGAGGCTTAACCCAAGCGATTTGTTGGGTGGGGAAATGAAGGTCTACCCGGAGAACGCCTTGAAGGTATACAGGGAGCTGGGCTCA
>JABXKY010000034.1 GCA_013619005.1 Candidatus Bathyarchaeota archaeon
CCCCTTTCTTTTCTATCTGTCCCCTCCCCAGCAGCAAAGAGGCCATGGCGCCGCACACACCCGTCCTGTAAGACCCGAATGCGCCCTTGTCCGTGAACCTCCTGTGCATGTTGCTGTCAGGGCTGGTCCTGATCATGAGGGTTAACTCCACCTTCTGGCCGTCCTTCCAGCCCTGCACGACGCAGTTCCCCTCGCTGATTATGTGAGCCGGTTTCTTCTCCTCGGGGGGAAGGTTGTCCAGCAGCGCCTTGAGCACGTCAAAGGGTATTACCTCCTTACCGTCCACATCGATGGGCTCTCTCTGGTTGCCCAAGCCCAGGTCCCTAAGGAACCTGTACTTTCTCTCCGAGTCGGCGTCAAAGGCCTGCCTGTACATGATGTGCTTGATCCCCTTGTCCGGGAACGACTCGGATAGGTGCCTGGGCTCGGGGTGCGGGAACCCCATGATGATCTGGGGGCCAACCGGCTCCTTGAAGTTGAATACCTCGGGGCGAGCCCTCGGCTCCTCGTGTATCAGTTCACCGTTCTCGTACACGAGGCTGGGGGCGGTGACGAGGTGCATTATACCGTCAAGGCCGTACCCCCAGTACAGGGGCCTTGTGTGCTCCTCAGGCGGGACAACATCGACCACGCCCCACTTGTAATCGATGGATTCCACCGTGTCCAGCTTGTTCATGCAGTACACCGCCATGATGTTGCTTAGACCCGGGGCAGTGCCCATACTGGTGATTGCAGTCAACCCCTTAGCCTTGAAGTCCTCGTGAAGGGCAAATATCTCGGCCTCGTCGCCCATGGCGCCCATGTCAATGTAATCGCAGCCAGCCCTTAGCGCGGCCCTGGTCGTGTAGACGTAACTTCCAGGTGTATGTGCGCAGTTCACGACGCCATCGTACCCCTTGAAGGCCTCAGCCGCGGCCTCCTCGTCGGTGCAGTCCAGCTGCTTGTAACGAATCCGAGGGTCATCGAGGCGCGTGATCCTCGCCTTCAGGCGGTCAAGGTAATAGTTGTCTGTGGCGAGCACTATCTCCACGTCGTCCTGCTCCAGCAGATAGATCATCGCGGACATTCCCTGGATGCCCGATGCCCCGGTTATTACATACTTCAAAAGTATTCCCTGAACCGAAGTCATTTGAAACCGTAATAAAACTTGCTAGAGTGTCCATTGATGATAATAGGTTAGGATGCATAGAACACCTGATTTGATTGGCGGGAAAAGGTGTCACCCGGCATCCAACACTTTTTTATTTAGGAGCTAGGATAGTTCGGTACGCGCTCCTGTCGTCTAGTCCGGTCAAGGATTCCGGCCTCTCGAGTCGGAGATCCCGGGTTCGAATCCCGGCGGGAGCACCATTCTACCTACTCAGCCGTACATCTAGGAGGCTTACCTGACCCTCACGAGTTGCCTTGATGGCCTTCAGCAGGCTGCTCTTTACCTCAGATGGGTCCTCAACTGTCTCCGAGTACCCGTCGAACGCCTCCACCAGTTTGGCATATTGAGGCGTTGGACCGCACCCCACTCCCAGGTAATCGTCCTGAGTCACAGAGTGCCCGTCAGGGTAATACCTGGCGTGGCCCTTCATAGCGGCGTAGCAGCTGTTGTTGTAGAGAACAGTCAGGAAAGGCAACTGGTACTCCTGTGCAGCGCCGAACGCGGCAAGAACAGGATTATAGTTGAACGTGCCGTCCCCCTCAAGGGCGATCACCGTTTTCTCCGGGCTCGCCAATTTGACGCCCAGAGCAACACCCATTCCCTGACCAAGTCCAGTGTGGGCTACAGGTCCAGTTGCCTCGAACCTTGTTCCAGGCTCTACCCTGTTGCTCTCGATGTAGCTATGGATTAACCTGCCGTGGGTTATGGTCTCGTTCACGATAGCCGTTTCCTTGTCGATTACCTCGTCAATGCAGTAGCAGAGCCAGACGGGGTCGATGGGATCCGAGTCCTTGAAGCTCAACGCGCGTTTTCTCAGCTTCTCCCGGATCTTCTCGTGTTCTTTAGCCCATCTATCCTTCCTTTCATTGATCTTGTCCTCGTCCAGGTTCTCCGAGGAGAGTAGCTGGTTCAACTGCTTGATAGCTATGCTTGAGTCAGCCCTGATCCTCATCTCAGCGGGGTAACTGTAAACGGGGTATTTGTGC
>JABXKY010000142.1 GCA_013619005.1 Candidatus Bathyarchaeota archaeon
CTCATATAGTCCAGTACCGCGAGGTCGTGCTCCGCGACGATGACCATCCTGTCATCATCGGCTAGGCCCCTGATTATCCTGGCTGCCCTGGTCCTCTGGTATACGTCCAGGAAGCTACTGGGCTCGTCGAAGAGGTACACGGGGGTGTCCCTGATGATGGCCGTTGCGATGGCCACGCGCTGGAGCTCCCCTCCGCTGAGAACCCCCAGGTCCCTGTCAAGGAGGTGGCCCAGCTCCAGGTCGTCGATGATCTCTTCAAGCACGCCCCTCTCGTCCAGCTTTTTTAGGAGGTCACCCGTGCGACCCTTGACCACCTTGGGTATCTTGTCAACGTACTGGGGCTTGTGGACGGCCTTGAAGCCGCCGCTGTAGACTCCTAGGAAGTAATCATGCATGGGTTTTCCCGTGTAATGCTCGGTGACCTCGTCCTTGGTGGGAGGGTCATCGAACTTGCCTAGGTTGGGCACCAGCTCGCCCGCCAGTATCCTGAGGAGCGTGGATTTGCCTATGCCGTTCCTTCCCAGGAGGCCTACCACGTTGCCCTTCCTTGGCTTGGGTATCCTGAAAAGGGTGAAGCTGTTGGCCCCGAACCTGTGGAGGTGCTCCGAGTTTAATGCGTCGGGTAGGTTGACGATGCGAAGGGCGTCGAATGGGCATTTCTTGACGCAGATGCCGCAGCCGCTGCAGATGAACTCGCTGATGTATGCCTTGCCCTCGTCGTCCTGCCTGATGGCCTCGCGCCTGGTCCTGACCATGGGGCAGAACCTTATGCATGGCTGGTCGCACTTGTCCGGCCGGCACCTGTCCTTGTCAACTACGGCTACGCGCATCGTTTTCGCACCTATTCGGTCATTATCCAGCGTGGGGTTATTTAAGGAATAATGAATTTAGCCCTCGATTCTCTCTACCTTGTAGATTACGGGTCGTAGGCCGTCGGTGCAGCACGTGACGCTGACGCCTGGCTCCTCCTGCCAGGGGTAGTTGCCCCCGAACATGAGTATCTTGACGGTGTTCTTAGCGGTGCTCCATGCCCAGTGGCAGAAGCCCTCGGGCATGTTCATGTCCGGCCCCACGATGAACTCCTGACCCTCGTGGTGGATGTGGCACGGGGGCAAAGGCTTGGACTGTTTTACTGGGCTCTCCTTGAAGATGTCCTTCTGGTCCATTACCTTCAGGACGGTAAGTTTGACTTTTGGCATGGCATTGATAGATGCCTCGGGTTCATAAGATGATTGACTCACTTGGTGTTTCCCAGTACAACCCCGTACCGTGAGTCCTTTGGGTCATCAGGCATAACCATGTCTACTACCTCCCACCCCGTCCCCTTCACGACGGGCTCTATCTCGTGGAGCTCAAGGAAAAGCAGGTCGAACCAGTCTCCTTTCAGGTCCTCGAAGTTAACTCGTATCCGAACCAGCCCAGCAGGTCTACCTCTCGCCCTGTTCATGTCGTGGTAGGCAAGGTGAGCAGGTTCCTCAGTGTTCGTCGCGTTTATCGAGGAAGCCAACAGAACCCCACCTGGGCGAACCGCCCTGCTGAGGTTCGAGAGGAGTTGCCTGCTGTCATCGACATCGCCACCCAGGCCGAGTCCATTGCCTAGCAGGGAAGCGGTATCAAAGTAGTTCTCGGGGAAGTCAAGTTCCCTGGCGTCCATGAGCCTGCAATCGGACGCCCCGTACAGTCTGGCGGCCTCAAGGGCTAGCGGTGAGATATCGATGCCAATCACCTCGAGACCCATTGACTCGAGGTGTTTCGAGATTCTTCCCCCTCCGCAGCCCACCTCCAGCACCCTGCCCTGGGCGTGCCCTGCTACCTCTTTTTCAACGTCTGACCATTTATCGAAAGGCGTAAAGTACCACCCAGTCTCCGTGGTCTCTACTCTTCCATCATCCCTTTCTATTTCATGAATCGCGGTACCACCGTCTAGGTATGCGATCAATGCCTTCCCGAACGTGTCAGTCATGGCATCACTGTATTTGGTAGATGAAAACAGTAGATAAAGAGTTGGGAGAAACTAAGGGATGGGTCTGAGCCTGTCCTTGTTGGGGGCTAGGGCCCTGGTGAGCACGTCCTCCACCATGCCCGGGTACTTGGCGGGCTCGTACATGGCGTCCACCAGTGTATCGTAGTCAAGCCCGTTGACGATATCCGTCGCGGCGTCCAGGCTGTTCATGGACAGCACCAGCGCCCGCTCCACTGGCATCCTCTCGGGGTTGATGTCTATCCCGTAGTACCCGTCGAAGCTATGCATCTTGAACACAAGCAGCGTCGCCAGCATCTGGTCGTATCCTAGGACGCCGATGTTAAGGTCCTGGTCGTAGTTTCCCAGAGGCTGCCCGTTCCAGTGGCTGTGCATGAGCCTGCCCTCCCGGAGCACCGAGGCGAACGACCCCGCCAGCTCCTCGTGGCCCATCAACACGTGGCCCACCTCGGGGTTGAGGCCCAACATGGGGTGGCCCGACTCAAGGATCGCCTTGTTCTCCTCCGATTGAAGCCGCTTCTCCACGTCCCTGCACATCAACAGCCCGTTGGCCGTGTTCCTCCACACGTTGTTGCCCCTGGGCTCGTAGGGCTTGGGCTCCATGGCAATCCTGACGCCTGGTACTTCGTCCATTGCCTCAGCCAGCCCAGCCTCGAACCTGTCCCACATGCCGTAAAAGTCGTGGCCGAAGGGGTTCTCGTATCCATCAATCCCCGGCCACACCACGGCGAACTCGCTGTCAATCTCCACGTTGACCTTCAAAGCCTCGACGGTGCGGTCTATGGCGTGCTGCCTGATGGCCACGTCGGGGTTACTGAGGCTGCCGTGCTCGTAACGTCTCTCGTAGAACAGGAAGGGGATGGCGGTGAGGAGCTTGATGCCCGTCTCCTTCTCAAGCGCCTTGTATAGGTGGAGGTTGTCCCAGTTGACCTCGTTGGGGAAGTGGGCCTCCAATCCGAAGGATGAGTCGATATAGCCCTCGTCCTTCATCCACGCCACCTTTTCGAGTGTCTCCTCGATGGTGCCCTTGTCCACGTAGGGCTCGTGGAACCTGCTGGCCCCGGGGTAGAAGTACCAGACACCGGCGCTGTACTTGGGAGCCAGAGTGGTTCCCTTTAGATGTTTGAGCATCTCCTCTGGGCTCCTCAGAGCCTTCTGGGGAATGAGATCCTTGATAACCATGGAGAATGATGGGTGCTGTTGGATAAAGAATTAACTCTTAGAGGGGAAGTAGCTCACCCTTCTCAGGGACGATGCACTTTGCGTCGGGGAACTCACTTAATAGCCTCCTGCAGAAGCTTTTGGGGTTCCTGAACACCCAGTGCATCACCACAATGGTCGGGAGAGGTTTTTCGAACTTTTTCAACTCACCTATGGCCTGACTTGGAGAGGTTGTTACAACCCCAGTGATAGGGACAGCCAGCGTATCCACCTTGGTCGAAGAGAACCCCTCGTATGTGATGGTGTCTCCCAGGTGCCCAAAGGACTCTTCTCCGTTCCTGACAACGACACCGATATTGATGTCCCTGAGGAATCCGTGTCTGGCCTCTATGAACTGGAACTCCCAGTCACCGTGCCTGTATGTCCCACCATCCTGCGCAATCATTGTCCTGTCGGAGTATCGCTTGAACTGGCCTGCGACCTGCTCGTTCGCGACGAGGACAGCACCGGGGTTACGATCCAGGAAAGTCGGGATTCCCCCAACATGGTCAGGGTGCCCGTGGGTACAGTAAACCACCTCTCCGACTAGATCCCCTGATTTCCTGTCGAAAGGGTCTATAACTATACTTGAACCGCCTTTGCTCAACTGGAACCCTGACTGGCCGAGGTACCGTATCTCCATGCCGGATTTTGACTCCAACTCATCCATGCTTTGCGATCAGCCCCTCAATCCCCGCCTCATCATAGCTGAGCAACCTACCGAACCTCCTCGCTATCTCCAGTTCCAGTTCCTCTGGGTTCCCCATGGAATCACTCTTTTCCTTGAGCCTTTTCAACTCAGAATATTCATCAAGGATTGATTGGTCGTGGGCTATCAGGACCACGGTCTTACCCCGTGCGATATCCCGGGGGAACAGCTTTGACTCCAGCAGGTTAGGCTCGGGCTGGTAGACGGTACCGAACCTCTCCGAGGAATACCTTGTGACCTCCATCATTACATCCAGTTGTTCAGGTGAGTAAGGGCTGCTGAGGGCCAGCTTCTTTACTCCGAGCCCAACTGCCTCTGAGAAGGCCAGGTTGGTGCCCGCCATAAAGCTGAGGAGATCAAAGTTGGGCACTATCTGGGGTAGCGGTGTATCAGACATGTGATAGAAAGGGGATTGTAGGTTTATAGAGTCAGCGAGGGCTAAACGGGGGCGTTGGATGTAACAATCTCCCTGTACAGCTTCACGGTCTTTGTCGGTATCCGTTTCTTGGTCTCAGGGTCCACGTTGTAGAGACCGAAATGGATCCTGTACCCGTCGCTCCACTCGAAGTTATCCATCATGGTCCAGTGGTAGTAGCCCTTGACGGGCACCCCGTCCTCGGCTATGGCCTGGTGGAGCTTCTCGATGTGGAGCCTGAGGTACCTGTTACGCTGGTCACCCGTCTCGTCGGCTATACCGTTCTCGGTGATGTAGATGGGTCTCCTGTACCGGTTGTACGCCCAGTTCACCACCTCCCTGATGCCCTCTGGGTAAACCTCCCAGCCGTAGTCGGTGCAGTCGCCCTCGCACGGCATGAGCATGAAGTTCTCAAGGGGGACGTCTCCTTTATCGACGTGCCTGATCTTCCACCTGCTGTAGTAGTTGACGCCGAAGTAGTCGCAGCCCTTGACAAGGTGTGGGTGCTGCTCCTCGGGCTGGATAACGTAGTCCAGGTTCATGTCGTAGTCGCCGTGGATGACGGCGTTTAGCCCCCACTCGTTGAAGGCATAGTCGATTAGCTTTGACGTTGCCACGTCCTTCGGGTCATCGGGGTCATAGGGGGCGAATACCTGGAGGACAGGCACCAGACCCACTGTGCATGGACCTAGATCAGAGAAGGATACCCTGTCCCATCTCTTGACCTGCTCGTATGCTAGCCCGTGGGCTATGGCCAGGTTCTTCATCACCTTCAGGAACAGCCCGGCATCGTACTTACCGGGCGGGAACTCGCTGCTGCCTGATAGGTACCCGTGCTCGCTCACTATCCTGGGCTCGTTGATGGTGTTGTACAGGTCCACCACGTCCCCCAACTCATGGGCGACATAGGCGACGTACTTGGTGAACTCCACTAGTGTCCTGTTGTCCAGCCAGCCACGCCTGTCGGTACTGTGGATGTCATTGTGGCACGCCACCGGGTCGTGGAGCCAGAGGGGGATCGGCCAGTGGTAGAGGGTGAGCATAACGGTGAGCCCGTGGTCCCTCGCCGATTCCAGTATCTCGCGGTACCGCTTGACGGCGTCTTTCTTGACCCTGCTGGAAAGTTTCTCGATGACTGATTCATCAATGGCGACAGCGTAGACGTTGCCATGCTTGTCCACTGACACAGGAACCTCGATGTCCTCGGTAGACTCGGGGAAGAGCCTGCCCCAGTCGATGGAGAGCCTCACTGATTGGCAGCCGAGGTCCTCCCTCATTATCCTGAAATCCTCGTCGTAGAGCTCCCAGAACCCAGGGCCGTCCAAGGGGGTGTCCCCGCTCACGATTCCCTCCTCCTTTATGCCCTTGTCGTGGACCCATGCCCACCAGTCAGTCTTGTCACTGGGTTCACCTCTGCCCATCTCGACCTGAAACGAGGAGATGGCGGTGCCCCAGAGGAACCCGTCGGGAAACTTCTTTCCAGCCATAAAATCAACGTAAAATACGGACTCCCAGTGACATATAACATCTCAGCCTTTCATCGCTTTGATGTATGGTAGCTTGCCTCCCTCCTTGAGGACCTTGATGTCCAGGTCACTGAGGTTATGTGATATCGTTAGGCTCGCTCCACTTGTAGCGTTCAGGGCCTTGACATTGGAGAAATCAGTGAAGTCTAACTCGATGACATCACCTTGATTCACATTCTCGTAGTCACCTGAACTGATTATTAGAGGGACAACCCCGAAGTTAAGGAGGTTCGCCTGATGGATACGGGCGTACGATTTCGCCAGAACAGCCTTGACACCCAGATATTTGGGCGCTAACGCGGCGTGCTCCCTGCTTGAGCCCTGCCCATAGTTCTCACCAGCCACGATGACACCACCCCCCTTAGCCTGGGCTCTCTTCCAGAAATCGGGCTCATGGTCCTCGAAGACGTATTTGCTGATCTCGGGTATGTTGCTCCTGAGGGGGAGGACCTTGGCGCCACCGGGAAGTATGTAGCCTGTCGTTATGTTGTCCCCCAGTTTCAGCAAGACGGTTCCCTCGATACTGGAAGGGAGGGGATTGAAGTTAGGGAGTGGCTTGATGTTTGGGCCCCGGATTATCTCGACCGGTTCATTCTTGGGGGCGATGATTAAGCTGTCATCGACGATGAACTTGTCAGGCATTTCGATGTCTGGGAAGACACCCATCCTCCTCGGGTCAGTTATCTCCCCTTTTATTGCGGAGGCTGCAGCCGTCTCTGGGCTCACAAGGTATACCTGGGCGCTCCTGGTGCCTGAGCGTGCGAGGAAGTTCCTGTTAAAAGTCCTGAGGCTCACGGCGTCGGTGCTGGGGGCTTGACCCATGCCAACGCATGGACCGCAGGCGCATTCGAGTACCCGTGCACCTGATTCCACCAAGTGGGCCAGTTCGCCGCTCTTGATTAGGTGTAGGAGGACCTGTCTTGAACCAGGGGAGACGGTCAGGCTCAAGTTATCTGGCACTCGTTTTCCTTTCAGTATCTGGGCGCTGTCTCTTATACA
>JABXKY010000017.1 GCA_013619005.1 Candidatus Bathyarchaeota archaeon
GAACACAGACGCGTGTAATTACTGGTTTCTATACCTTAACTTTTTATATTGTCTTCTATGTATTAGTGCGGAAGCTTAGAGGAAATAAAAATGGTAGAAGCATGGTTACTAGCACCAGTTGCATCAATAATCTCGATCCTGATAGGTCTTTTCTTGTTTAATTACGTAAACGCGAAAGACGCAGGAACAGATCGAATGAAGGAGCTCGCTGGTTTAATTCAGGAAGGGTCAAGGTCCTTCCTCAAAACTGAATACAGGTACCTAGGTATCTTTGCAGGAGTTATGGCAGTTCTGCTATCCCTTGCACTCGGATTAACGATCGGACTCTCGTTCCTGTTTGGAACCATACTGTCTGGTCTTGCGGGAGTGGTTGGAATGGAGATAGCAGTCAAAGCAAACGTCAGGACTGCTAACGCAGCAAAGGAAGGAGGTCTGAGTTCAGCTTTCATAATTGCGTTCAGAGGAGGCGCTGTCATGGGTCTTATGGTCGTTGGCTTAGCGCTTTTAGGAATAAGCATCATCTACTGGCTTACTGGTGACCCCGAGGTAATACTGGGAATGAGCATCGGTGCCAGCACACTCACACTCTTCATGAAGGCTGGAGGAGGAATATTCACAAAGACCGCGGACATAGCAGCTGACCTCGTAGGCAAAGTCGAGCTTGGCATTCCCGAGGACGACCCAAGGAATCCTGCAGTAATCGCCGACAACGTCGGTGACAACGTGGGAGACTGTGCTGGATCTGGGGCAGACCTGTTTGACTCTTATGTCGCAGCAATCATGGCAGCTATGATTCTAGGTGGGTCCTCAGCGATCCCTTACTTGACGACCGTTCCACTGCTCTACGCAGGATTAGGAATCATCGCTTCAATCATCGGCATAGCCGTTGTCCGAGTAGGAAAAGATGACAACCCAGGAAAATCACTAAACATGGGAACCTACATTACAGCCGGGGCCTTCTCCGTATTAACATATCTAGCAACCAGTATGTTGGGTTACGACATGAAAATTTGGTACTGTAACGTAACTGGACTACTTGTAGGTATAATCATTGGAATGACCTCAGACTATTACACCTCAATAGAACATCCCCCAGCAAAGAAAACGGCCGAGGCCGCACAGACAGGGGCAGCCATCAACATCTTGACTGGGTTCTCATACGGCCTAATCAGTTGCTTCCCAGCTCTACTCGGTATCGGTATCGGCTCAGCCGTCGCTTTCTCAATTTACGGTGTCTACGGTGTAGGCATCGCAGCAGTTGGGATGCTTAGCATCGCAGGTATAATCATCGCAGGTGACGCCTATGGTCCAATAGGGGACAACGCACGTGGAATAGCCGAGATGGCTAAACTAGGTGACATAGTGCTAGACCTTACTGACGAGATCGACGCAGCTGGAAACACGACAAAGGCGATCACAAAGGGCTTCGCTATTGGAGCAGCTGGATTAACAGCTATCGCACTGCTTGCGTCATACCAGCAGGTCGTTCAGGACATTATAGGACGAACAATCACCTTCGATTTGATGAATCCCCTTGTAATGATGGGAATCTTCATCGGTATGAGCGTCCCCATAATCTTCTCAGCCATGATCATGCTGGGCGTATCCAAGAACGCATACGCGATGATCGAGGAGATAAGGAGGCAATTCGATGAGATCCCTGGGTTGATGGAGGGAACCGCACAGCCAGAGTACGATACATGCATCAACATGGCGACCACTGGCGCCCTGCGCGAACTATTCCCACTAATCATATTCAGCATCCTAACGACCTTAATACTCGGATTCGTTGGCGGAATCAGCGCCATCGCGGGTTATCTGGCAGGAGCCATCTTCAGTGGTTTCTTCTTGGCCATCCTAATGGCGAACGCAGGTGGACTCTGGGATAATGCCAAGAAGTACGTAGAGTCTGGACACTTTGGTGGAAAAGGCTCAGATGCACACAAGGCAGCGGTTATTGGTGACACAGTTGGTGACCCATTCAAGGACACTGCTGGACCATCACTGAACACACTGGTGACGGTGATCTCTCAGATCGCTTCCCTGTTCGCTCCCTTGTTCGTAGCATACGCCCTTTTGGGCATCTAATATTTTCCCATTATCTTTATTAGTTTGAACTAGAGTAATCAGGTAGCCTCATAGGAGAAAAACAATCAATGTACCGACATCTCAGGAACGCGTGGAAGAAGCCCGGCGACAGCTACATCAAAGACGCAATGAGGAATAGGGTAATCCTCTGGAGGAAACAGCCCGCATCAGTTAGAATCGATAAACCAACGAGGCTGGACAGGGCACGCAGCCTCGGTTACAAGGCGAAGCAGGGCTTCGTGGTTGTGAGGACCCGTGTGAGGAGGGGCGGACGCCACAAGCTGAGGCCAGTGCTGGGACGCAGGCAGAAGAGGATGGGAGTCACAAAGTTCACTCCGGGCAAGAGCAAGAGGCTAATAGCCGAGGAGAGGACGGCACGAAAGTACCCGAACCTTGAGGTCCTTAACAGCTACTGGGCGTGGCAGGACGGACGCTACAAGTGGTTCGAGATAATCCTCGTTGACCCCAACAACCCATCGATCAAGGCGGACAAGGACGTCGGCTGGATCGCTGGAAAGAACTAACCCTTTCTAATAAATTCCTTAAAAGTATCCAGAGTCCCGTTTTATCCGCTTGACTCTTTGACGGTGTCCTTGAGCCTGAACGCGAACAGGACGGCCAACAGGCAAATCGCCCCAGACGCCAAGAATGGTGCGGTCTGGAAGTAGTTGATGTAGAAATAGCTGCCGATCAGAGGTCCAAGCGTGAAGCCGAGTCTGTTCCCCGTGATATTCACCCCGAAGGCGGCCCCCACCAGCTCATCTGGGACGGAGTTTGACAGCAGCGTCAGCGTCGCGGGCCAAGTCATGCTCCAGAGCCCGAAGGCGATGGTGTTCAGGACCAGCATAATCCTCCAGTCACCGACAAAGTGCCACGAGGCGTAGAGGAACGGGATCATCGTTATCAGTGTGAGAACAGTCCTCTTCATCCCAAACCTTGCCGCGACCTTGCCGCTTGGAATCTGTGTTACGAGGCTCAGCATGTTCTGGGCTGTGAAGAACAGGGCTATCTGTGATGCAGTGAGCGCGAACCGTGAATCCAGGTAGAGGGGGATTATGAGGTTGACGCCTCCCATGGCCGTGGTCATGAGTATCCCGTAGATGAAGAACGTGAGGAGCACGGGCGCCACATCCCCTTTGAAGAGCTCCTTGAAACCTCCTCCAGCTGAGTCCCTCATCGGCTCCTGTTTCTCTATCCTCAGGCTTGGGAGAATGCTGATTGCGTTGATGGCGGACCCCACGAGGAACACCTGCTTCCAGCCAGTCGTCTCTATGAGGTAGCCGCTGATGAGGGTGCTCACCACACCGGCTAGGGGCCAGGATGTGTTCATTATTCCGAAAATGGAGGCCCTGTTGTCCTGGTTTGAGTTGTCAGTTATCATGGCCATCCTGGCGGGCATGAATAATGCTCCCGAGGCGCTGTAGACTATGAAGAGCGGTAGTACCTGCTGCCACGTCTCTGCGTTTGATAGCATGAACATGATAACCATGTTCACGACCAAGCTGCTTAAGAGAAGTGTTCTTTTCCCAATCCTGTCCATGAGCAGACCAGCGGGAAGCATCAATGACGTCGCCACCAGCCCCGCGAGGCTTATGACCCAGGCGTTCTCCGACGGCGTGGCTCCAAGATTTGAGAGGAACAGCGGGAAAAGCGGAGTTACAAGTTGAACCGTGAACCCGAAAGCGGTGTTTAAAATGAATAAATATCGAAGGTTACGGTTCAACACTTTGAACATAATGAGAAGATTCCCACATCGTGAGATATAAGTGAGGACCTAACCGAGGAACCTTATGAGCTTCTCAGTGACTACGGTGCTATTCCCAATGAGTCCTTCAGGAGTTATGGGAGTATCCGGGTCCACCTGGAAACCCGCCTCCTTCAGCATCTTGACCTTTTTATCTCCTTGATTTCGCCGACACAATCTGTATAATGTCCTTGTCCTGTAACTCGTAGCTGTCCTTGAGCCTCCTCTTTGTCCTGACGTTCATGGCGTAGATGAATCCCTCCATGAGGTCCGAGTGGATGACCCCCGCGAACTGCTTGGCCGTTGTGCCCTTGGTAACAAGGAAGCAGTCAGGTAAAACCTGCCCCTGGCTGTTCGTGAGCTTCTCAGGGTCCTCCACGGGGTACGCCACGATCATGTTGAGGAGCCCGTAGAACGCGGTGTTCAGCACCTCCTGTACACCGGTCCCGCCCCACTTGACGAAAACCTTCTCCCTCATGCGCTCCAGCGCCTTGGTCTGACCACCCGTTAGCTTTTCGGGATTCTTGATCGTGAAATCGCTGTCGCCTGGAGTGTAATCTACAAGGCCGGCGTCGGCTGCCCTCCTGAGGGCAAGCTCTGCTTCCGCGCAGGTTGCCACCACCTTGTAACCCGCCTCCTCGATGCGCTTGATGTTGTCCCCGGATCCCTCCCTGTCAGCCTTGTTGGCGGCGACTATGATGGGCTTGGCCACCTTCCTGAGCTGGGTCGCGAAGTTAACAAAACCCTCCTCGCTCCACTGGTATGACCTGTACTCGTCCAAGCCCGCCTCCTTGACCGCCCTAGCTATCTGGGACCTGCTGATTCCCAGTCCCGTCATCTTCTGCTCCAAGTGCTTGCTGATTGGCTCCTTGGCCGTCTGTGCCGTCCTGCTGATGGTGCTCCAGTCTTTATGGATTAACGCTCTGAGCCAGAGGTCGAACTCCTGCTCGAACATCTTGATGTCATCAATGGGGTCATTTGTCAGGGGGTCCACCGGCTGTCCCTGGAGGTTTGTGGCGCCTGATGCGTCCGCCACCACGATGAGGGCGTCAGCCCTCCTGACCTCGTCCAGGAACTGGTTGCCCAAGCCCTTGCCCTGGTGCGCCCCCGGTATGAGGCCTGGCGTGTCGATGAGGTCCACGGGTATGAGCCTTGTCCCGTCGACGCACGCGCTGTTCTGGGGGTCATCCTGAACTCCCAGCTCCTTGCAAACGCATGGGGCCGTGATGTACGCGACGCCCCTGTCGGCTTTGAGTGTAGTGAACGGGAACCCCGCGATCTCCACCGGTTTGAGTGTGGCAGCGCCGAAGAAGGTGCTCTTCCCGACGTTTGCCTTGCCTACCAAGCCTACTATTTTCGCCATGTCGTATTCGCCATCCTAAGGTGTTGAAACTGTCTAGTTCCCAGCATCTAATCAACAACATGATAGATTACACTAAAAAGACTCCCGACTTCATAGGCTAAAACTGGGCACTGGGATTCTGAAAGCCTCTTGTTTAACGTGTGTCTATCTGGATGTGTACAAAAAATTAGGTTTGCTCACAATCTCTTGGGTAGGCTGTAAAAATCCAACAGTTTATACAATCTGGGTTTCATGATGTCTTGATTAATATGTATGGAAATGAGGGCAGTGTAATCAAGATGACGGCCTATTTGGTAAGTAAGGACCGTGGGAATAGCTGGGAGATAAGAACGGTTCAATCCATCGGTGGAACCGAGAAAGTCAAGCGATCAGATTTTGAAGGCAAGAAACTCATAGTGCTTGAAGAGTACTAAACAGGTCCCCTAATTTCAATAGAGGTGTTCAAGAGCATGGGCTCGGAATCGCGGTATTGATACCCTAGCCTTCCCTCTCGTAGAAGCCATGTTCTTTTTTCCGACCGAAGCTGCGTAACCCCTCTTCCCTAAGCTGTTTACACAGCTCATCAGCGGCCTCCTTCGTGACCTCTCCGCGCTTCTCCAGATACTCGATGATCTCATAGGCCTGGTCCTCGGTGGTGCACCGCCTGATGAAATCTATGGCGACTGGCTCATGACCCGCGAACTTCCTGCTAGGCGCTGGCCTCTCTGCACCAAACTCGATGGCCGCCTTGCCCTCGCCGCTTTCAATCTCGGCGGCCAGTTTTGGGAACTTTTTCTTGAATTCCTTTTTCTCCATCCCGGTCAGCCTCTTTTTCTAAATCGTTTTTAATAAATGTAGTGGGGTCACCGGTCTCGCTCCTGTACCTCGGAGAAGAAGTACTGGATAACGTTCCCGCGTACGTCCCTCTGAACTGTGATTCCCGGGGCTATCCAGGAGTCGCTTCCAACAACAACGCCCGGGTGGAAGTTGACGTTGACTCCCGTCTGGACGTTGTCGCCCATAATGACCCCCAGCTTCCTTCGACCGCTACCCATCCTAACTCCCCTGATGGTGACCTCCACATCGCTCTTGTCGAATCTGATGTTGGCCGTTATGGTCCCCGCGCCCAGGTTACTGTTCCTGCCTATGATGCTGTCACCGACGTAGCTCAGGTGGGCCGCGTGGGTTCCCTCACCGAGGATGCTGTTCTTTATCTCGCATGCGTTGCCGACCCTTGTATTAGCGCCTAGGCACGTCGATGCCCTGATGTAGCAGTTGGGTCCCACGTCCGCGCCCTCTCCTATGACAACTGGGCCCTCGATATACGTCCCTGTTCTGACCCTTGCTCCCTTCTTGATCCAGACGGACCCGTGGATGCTGACGCCATCCTCAACTGTCCCGTCTATCCTGTACTCGATCTCCTCCATGGCCCGCCTGTTCGCCTCAAGGAGGGTCCACGGCAGCCCGATGTCCAGCCACTCGTGCTCCTCGATGTCATGTTTCCGCACAGATAAACCGTCATCGATCATGAGCTGCATAGTGTCGGTGATCTCGTACTCGTCCCTCGGGCTCAGCGGCGTCCTTTCGATGTAGCTGAAAACGCTGGCGGGGAAGATGTAGACTCCGACGTTTGCGTACTTGCTGGGCTCGGT
>JABXKY010000155.1 GCA_013619005.1 Candidatus Bathyarchaeota archaeon
GTAGACGAACAACTACCTTACCTCTCAGGTACCCAGTTCGCTTGGGCAAGTGGTATTATCGGCATGGCCTCGCGCCTCAAGCCTGCAGCAAACATCATGATCGGGCCCTTCTGGGCTGAGTCAATGATGTTCGCCGAGACCTTTGACAGGGTCGGTTCGATGCAGGTTGGAGGAACGGCAAGAACTTACCAGATCCCATTCTTCGCTGCTCTCTGTGACTATGTATTAATCGGTGAGGAGATCTTCGCCGCTGGTGCATATGTCTCGGGGGACCCGCAGCAGATTGGGAGCATAGCCGCCCAAGACTGGTTCAAGATCGCGGCCATAGCGCTCTCTGTTGTAGGAGCCCTGCTGTCGAGTGTCGGAATAGACATAATAGCGGAGCTGTTAGCGAGGTGATTATGAATGGACATTAAAAGAGACGTACCTCTTGCCATCACTTTCATTGTTGGAATGTTGGCGATAGGAGAATACTACACTGGAATCGAGGCAATCACAGCGACCTTTACTATAGTCAAGAACTGGGGCATAGTCCTTCAAGGCTTTGCCTTGGGTCTTGGCGCCGTAAACCTGTTCCGTGTCCACGGTAGTCGTGTTTCCACCCGAAAAAGAGACGATTGGATGTTCAGTGGATGGCTTCTGCTGATGCTGGTCGTGTTTGTTTTCTTTGGTTTAAGTACTGGTGAGTACGATCAAGGAGCAACATATAGTTGGTTATACAACGCGTTCTACCTACCACTCGGAGCAACAATGTATAGCAGCCTGGCCTTTTACATGGCTTATGGCTCATACAAGGTGCTAAGAGCTAGAAACTTCGATGCAGCGCTTCTGTTCATAACAGCGGTGCTAGTCATACTGGGGAACACCCCACTTTTCCCGACGATTTATCCAGGATTCTTCCACATGCGTGAGTGGATCTTCGGGCCGATCGTTAGCGGTGCCTATAGAGGTGTCCGTATAGGGATAGGTATGGGAGCCGTAGTTCTCGGAATTAGGACCCTGCTCGGAATGGAGACAGGGTATCTAGGGAGGCACTAAAAATGTCTATATGGGAAAAACTAACGGCACTCCCGCGTGAGGTGGTTATGTCGATGGTCATATTAGCTATGCTAGTTCCGGCGCTTAACCCCTTGGGGCTTCCGCTTATGACTGGAGATATGTCTTTGGCATGGTACGATACCGTTGATGCGCTTCCTGCGGACTCTGTGGTCCTCATGGATATTGGTTATGGGTCAGGAGGATTCCCGAGCTTAGGCCCGGGTAATATCGCCGCCTTGCACCAGATGTTCGAGAAGGACCTCAAGGTCGTGCTTATGGCGACTTCGCTAGAAGGTACGATGATGTATCCGTTGATAATGGACGTGGTGAGACCTGAGCAGGACTATGGTCTTGTGTATGGTGAGGACTATGTCTTTATCGGATATGTCGCAGGCGAGCAAACCGCAATGGCTGGGATTCTTGGAGACCTGAAAGCGTTGGTTTCTGTTGACTACGAAGGCACATCGATTGGCAGCCTCTCATTGATGGACAACATTAATGGAGCTGATGATATTGATCTTGTTGCATACCTTACAACTGCAGGCGGAACAGCCGAGGGTTGGGTATACCAGGCATACAGTCAATACGACAAAGATGTGATTGGTGGTGTTCTTAGCATGATGACTACAAGCATTAAGCCCTACTACGACTCAGGGCAACTACTTGGTATCATGGACGGAATCAAGGGAGCAGCTGATCTGGAGTTCATCACTGGACACCCAGGTGACGCCATCGTTAGTAGTGACATACTGACGTTTACACAAACGCTTGTGTTGATTTTCATCATAATAGGCAACGTGTCCTATTGGATGGTCAAACAGGAGGGCGGTAACTAATGGTTTCAATGGATCCCCAGATCTGGTTAGCGGCTTTTTTCACAATTGCTGCAACAAGCTACGCGTTCAGGGATAACATTGTGTTCAAGTTCGCTGAGAACACCTTCATCGGAATCGCTGCGGGTCACACCATAGTCATGGGTGTTAAGAACATCCGAGACTACGGCTGGACTCACATCATGAGCGGTGAGATTATCTATGTCGTAGTTTTCGTGCTAGGAATAATGCTGTACGCCAGATTTAGTGATCAATACTACT
>JABXKY010000324.1 GCA_013619005.1 Candidatus Bathyarchaeota archaeon
GCCGAGGGCATGGTCGAAAACAGCCAGATCTATGGGTTCAGCGCGACCCACCAAGCCATGGTGAAGCTCAACGAGATCATCGTCGATACACTGTTAGAAGCAGGCGTCCCAGCTTTCGCCATCAGCCCCTCCTCTATGCTCAACACGAAGGGTAAGAGGCTACACGAATTGGACACGGGGCTGGTCAAGGATTACATTGAGCTGGGGATGGTACCCGTGCTTTACGGCGACGCGGTACTGGACTCTGAGCAATCCTTTGCCATACTTTCAGGTGACCAGCTGATAGCCAAACTGTCCAACGATCTTGGGGCAGACAGGGTTATCTTCGGGTCCGACGTTGACGGCATCTTCACTAATAACCCCAAGCTGAACCCCGACGCAGAACTCATTGAAAAGGTTTCAGTGGGTAACATCGAGGCAAACGTTGGGGACACGACCCACACAGATGTCACGGGCGGCATGCTGGGTAAGCTCTCAGAGGCCGCCGAGGCCGTAAAAGGGGGCGCCGGCGTCATCATGGTCAATGCCTTTGAGGCTGGGCGCGTCAAGGCGGCCCTCAGAGGGGAAAAGGTAATTGGCACCCTCCTGACACTATAAGGTCATGAGCGGGATAGAGAAGAGAAAGCTTCGCCACGTACGAGTCAGCCTTGAGGAAGAGGTTGAGACCGATATTTCTACGGGTTTCAAGGACGTTCACCTTATCCACAGGGCGCTCCCTGAGATCGATCTTGATGAGGTCTCGCTGGAGACCTGTTTCCTTGGAAAGAAGCTAGCTGCCCCGCTCGTAATCAGTGCCATCACGGGTGGCACAGATGAGGCAAAGGATATCAACGCGGTCCTCGCGGAGGTGGCCGAGGAGAGGCAGATAGGGATAGGCGTTGGCAGCCAGCGGATAGTCGTGGACCAGCCCGAGACTGTTCCAACCTTCAGCGTCGTCAGGGAGAAGGCGCCAACCACGTTCGTCATGGGCAACGTGGGAACCCCCCAGCTCAGCTTAGGGTGGGGGGTCAAGGAGGCCCAGATGTGCATTGACATGGTTGATGCTGATGCGCTGGCACTCCACATGAACCCCCTCCAGGAGGCGGTGCAGGTGGACGGCGACACAGATTACAGGGGGGTCTACGCGAAGATCAAGGAGCTATCCAAGGATATCTCGGTGCCCCTCATCATGAAGGAGACGGGAGCAGGTATCGCATGGGAGGACGCCATGAGGATGCAGGAGGCGGGAGCTTCGGGGCTTGAGATCAGCGGCGTCGGGGGGACATCATGGTCCGCCGTCGAGTACCACATCGCAAAAGAGGTTGGCAAGAAGGACATGGAGTACCTGGGCCAGGCCCTGTGGAACTGGGGGGTCCCCACCGCCATCAGCGTCGTCGAGACATCAAACAAGACAACCCTCGAGATCATCGCCAGCGGGGGGTTGAGGACCGGAGCCGAGGTGGTCAAATCCATCGCCCTAGGCGCACACCTGGGGGGCATGGCCAAGCCCTTCCTCGAGAAGGCGGTTGAGGGCAGGGATTCCCTGTCGGAGCACGTTGACCACATCATCAGGGAGATCAAGGTGGTCATGTTCCTTGTGGGCGCCAAGAACGTAGAGGAGCTGAGGAGGGTGCCCGTGGTGATACTGGGACGGACAGCCGAGTGGCTCGGCCGCAGGGGCTTTAATGTCGATGAGTACGTCAGCCGAACATAGAACAATTTAAGTTCATTCTATTCGGTCTATCCATCAGAATGTCCCGCGGAGACGATATAAAGCAGAAACTGGTGAAAAACTCCGAGTCAGTAGACGAGTTCATCGAAAACATTCTGGCGTCAAGGAACCCTGAGAGCCTCTACAAGGCCAGCAGGTACCTCATCTCCGCGGGCGGAAAAAGGTTGAGGCCGTACCTCACGATAAAGTCATGTGAGGCCGTTGGTGGACTGGCAAAGTACGCCGTCCCATTCGCCGCGAGCCTTGAGATTCTTCACAACTTCACTCTTGTACACGACGATGTCATGGACAACGACGAGCTGCGACGGGGCAAGCCCACTGTTCACAAGAAATTCGGCGCCCCCATGGCAATCCTAGCTGGGGATCTCCTTTTCGCCAAGGTCTACCAGTCGGTGTTGGACCACGCGCCAGCTC
>JABXKY010000084.1 GCA_013619005.1 Candidatus Bathyarchaeota archaeon
AGCTAATACTGAGGCATTAAATAGACGGAGTGCGCGCGCATCAATGTCCTTGAAGGATACGTAAGTGGTCTTGGAATTCCTTGAGCACCGAGTTTTTTTCACCATTTCATTCAGCTTAACCCTAGCTAGAACTTAATGGAGTTTCCATGCAGGGATGACAGCTAAACCGTTCTCCGTGAGCACCCTAGCCGTCCTGTTGACCGCGTCGTGCTTGTCTAGATAGTTCCACGTCAACGCAGGCATCAACCCCTGGGCCTCAATCTGCTCCTTCGGCATGAAATAGTCCAGAATGTCTGACTGGTGCTCCCGGGTCTCTTCGACACTGGGAACGCCTCCCTCGTGCTTGGCACTGATATTCGATACCTCGCCAGCGATCTCCACCAGCTCATCCAGCCTATCGTAGGGCTGCCTGACGATGCTCTTCCACGTCTCCGTTATGTGGTGCTCCAGTCGAGTCTCGCCAAGTTCCATGGCGTCCCGCACATGGGCAGAGTGCCCTATCGTCCAGTTGTTCACCGAGTTAGAGAGGTTAAAACCAATCAACGGCGTTGACCCGTCCTCGCGGCTGAACAGCTTGGCGCCAATTAGAGTCCATAACACAGCGTAAGGGTTGTCGTTCCCCATGAAAACCGAGATCTTGAACTGGATGTCGACCCCCATCTTGTATAATAGGTAGCCTATGGCAACGGTGCCTGGATTAATATTCAATACCTCACGAACCCCGTGCTCTGTGTAGTAGTGGAGAAGCTCGTCCGCCCATTTCAGCGCATACTCGTTCGGTACCCCTACACCACCAAAGTACCCAGCAATAGTATCAGGCCCCCCTAAGTGGATGTTTATCGGGTTACCGTCTGCCCCGGGGAGGGTGCCCTTGTTGTCCAAAGTCTGAACATAGGTGGCCCCTATGACCTCTGTGGCTGCCGTGAACGCAGTTATGTCCCCGTCCTCGACCTGCTCTTTCATTGACCTCACACGGATATACCTAGAGGGCATCAGGTCCTCGTTGTCGATTGCCTTTTTTGCCTCTTCAATTAGAAAGGGGAAGAAGTTACATGCACTAATCTCAAGGGTTACCGCGAGTGACTCGTCAAATTCAACTGATCCTGCGTTTTCTCCTAGAATCTTTTTCTTGTACTCATCGAGGCTGACGAAGTTCTTATCGTCTCTTTGTTCCTGGAGCCATATTAGGTCATTCAGAAAGGGTGAATTTGTCTTTTCAAGGCGGTTTAGAAGGTTCTCGATTCTTCTAGATTCATGTGCCTTACGGTTGATTTCCTTGACTCCTCCGTACTTTTCAACGATGTCAACCAGGTTATCCAATATGGTGCTCTGCTCTGAAACGAGAAACCTGTTTATCTCCTCCAGTTTCTGGGTGGAGATGGTTAACCTCTCTCTCATGTCTCTCATTCCTTCATATCCCCCTGCATTGGCATTCACTGGCTTTCCCGGAAGGGATGACGGGCATTGTCCTTATGCTCAAGCGTCTCTTCCGGGGTGGGTCGACCCTCCATCGCCTTCCTGATGGCGTGGCGCATCGCTTTGAGGTTGTTGATATAGACCCTGCGTCTTCGGCTGGCGGACGGGTGAACGAAGACGTTCGCGATCATTGCTAGCTCGTCAGTTTTAGGGAGGATCCCATCTGCCACCGATTGAGTCACGGCCTTCGCGATGCCCTCCTGCGCGGGTCCATAGACCATGCTCGCGTCCCTCATCCCCTTGACGGGGACGGTGGGGACGAGTATCGTGGGAGGCTTCACCGCCATGTTGGGCTCAAGGATCACCTGGAGGGCTTCCCTCTCCTTGCTTGGGTTCGCGAGGGCATAGGCGTAGGCATGGCCCACGGGGCCATCGATGCTCCCGATGAGGAGGTCGATGTGGGCGACCTCATTGGACGCCGGATCCACCAGGGCCTCCCCGGTCCTGAGGCTGAACTGCTCAATCACCTCGGGGGTAACGTCCACGGCGTAGAAACGCTCCACTAGGGGCTTATCGGGCGTCACTTTGACGGTGACTGGCTTCTTCTCCAAGAGACCCAGTTTCTCCATCTCGATCCTGAACTCTTCCCTGAGCTCGTAGCTCACGGTGTCCCCGACGATGATGGGTCTCCTTGTTGTCCCAACTTTC
>JABXKY010000320.1 GCA_013619005.1 Candidatus Bathyarchaeota archaeon
CGACGCTGCGTATGGCGACCTTGTCCATGAGTATGTCTCTGCCTCCGAGGTTCTGGATCTTGAATGCGGCCACGGCGCCGGTGTAGTTGACCCAGACGTGCTGTTTGGATAGGTGGAGTTCCTCGGTGACTGTGCGTGTCATGGTGACGTTGGTGGCGTAGTAGGCGACGACGGCTGCTAGGAGGACTGCTACGACTAGGAGTATGAGGGTTGAGACTACTTCGCTTAATCCCCTGTTTTTCAATATTGATTCCTCGAACTGTTTTTGCTGAGCTAGGCTGGGTACTTATTTATAAAAGGGATTTTGGAGGGGTGGTCACTGTTTGTGATGTGGGTTTCTGAGATGTATCGGATCCATGTATTCTGGGTATGGGTTATGGGTGGGGTTTGGTTTTCGGTTTTGGGGGTATGTTTGTGGGGTTGATAAATGCTTTAAGAGGTGGGGTGGAGGCTTGGGTTGGAGAGAGCTGGCCACCTTTCGTATCCCCATACGATTCCTCGACCTCAACCTCTCTCCAACCCTCAACCTTCTGAATAAAGACGTGCATTCAATAGGAGTAGAGGTCACAGAGAAGAATGGATCCTCCCCCTTGCATCGATAACGGGGAGTTGCTTATCTGAACACCGTTAACTTGAGGTTGTACAGGTAGAACCCGCCAGCCAGGCCTATGAGCAGCAGGCCCGCCCCCAGCATCAGCATGTTGTTGGCCTTCCCCCTGTCGTTCACCACCTTGGTGCTCCTGTAAGCCAGGAAGATGCCGCCGAACATGAACAGGTTGAGCACCATGGCGACCAGCCCCTCATTCAGCGTCTGCTCCGACGCCCCCGGGTAGACCATGCTCCACCTGCCGTCGGCCAACGTGAAGACGGCGGGTATGTTCTCCGTGGCGATTATGTAGATGCCTCCCCCGGTGAGGAAGATCATGAAGGCGACCGCCGCCCAGGCGACGGAGGACATGGACACCTGGGGCATCCTGCCCCTCCTGAGGTCGGTGATGAACCTCCTGAGCCTGCGGTTCAGCGATGATATGTCGATTGCCTCCTCCCAGGGATAAGGGAATACAGAATATATGGGTTTTCCCGTTCCCGCGCTTATAATAAATAACTCTTTAATTTGGGTTCTCCCCAGTTATCGGGGTTGTGTATATGCCGCAGAGGGTAGTGTGTTCCGAATGCTCCAACATTCTATACGAGGGCGATATCCTCAAGTCTCCTCAGGACATCGTTAAAAAGTTCGACGGGAGGTGCCCGAGCTGTGGGAGAAAATTGTCTTTCTCCACAAAGAATCTCAGCATCTATCCCTTTGAAGAGAAAGACGACAAGTGACCTCTCTGAAGGATGAAACAGTTTTAACCCCTATGTCTATCATAGATTGGGGGTATAATGTTGGATCTCAGGAAGACTCACATTTACGAGTACCATGTCGAACACGGCAATATTGTTGACTTCGGCGGGTTCGCGATGCCCGTCTGGTATGATGGCATCATCGCTGAGCACAACGCCGTTCGCGACGCGGTGGGTATTTTCGACACAAGCCACATGGGTAGGTCGATGGCCGAGGGGCCTGACACTGAGAGGTTCCTCAACAGGATCATCACCAACGATCTCTCAAAGCTTGGTCCGATGGGCGGCCTTTATTCGGTCATGTGCACCCCCGAGGGGGGTGTCGTCGATGACCTGATCCTCTACAAGTTGAGGGATGACAAGTACTTCATCGTCTACAACGCCGGGACCAGGGAGAAGGACTTCGCCTGGTTCACGGAGCACTCGGAGGGCTATGACGTGGAGCTCACCGACCTCTCGGACAACATGGCGATGATGGCGGTCCAGGGGCCGAAGGCGGTGGAGACGGTGAACGCGGTCACCGATGAGGACGTCACCGAGGTGGGGCGCTTCCATATAGCGGAGGTCACCCTGAAGGGCCTACCCTGTTTCGTCACGAGGACGGGGTACACCGGGGAGGACGGGTTCGAGGTATACGTCAAGGACAGCCCCCTGGGGAGCCCGGAGAAGGGGCTGAAGGCCTGGAACGCCCTCGTCGACGCCGGGGCGAAGCCCTGTGGCCTGGGGGCCCGGGACAGCCTGAGGCTTGAGGCGGGGCTCAACCTCTCGGGGCAGGAC
>JABXKY010000202.1 GCA_013619005.1 Candidatus Bathyarchaeota archaeon
CACGAAAAGACAGCCGATCTTGGTATCTATCTGACTGAATAGTATGTGAGCGAAGTCAGTGCCTACTCAACCATTCATGTATTCATGCACCTTGACTTATCTGGAACTTCCCTATCTTGACACCGATACTTTTTACGTTATCAAAGAGAGTTATTATGCGAAAGGACGAAGTTATGATGCGCCAAAAGTGCCCCATACTCCCAAGTTATTACACCGATAACAGTGGTAAGTGTGCAAGATACTTCGTCTGCAACATACAGGGGAGGACCAAGGACCCTCAATGCCCGGCTAAGGGGCAGAAATAAAGATACTGAGGTAAAGATGACTTTGGCATTAGTAGAAGGGTTGATTCTGAATTATCGGGTTGGTAAGAAAACTCAGGATGCTAGACAGTGCCTGATAAAAGTCCTGAATGTAGAGCCATCGGAAGCTAGGCGGATGATTGGATTAAAAGTGGGGTGGCCTGTCGAAGGTCCCAAGATCATTGGTATGATCATCGGTGTCCACGGCAGGACAGGGACTCTCAGAGTCAGATTCAACAGAGGAGTTCCAGGTCAAGCACTTGGCAGCCGAGTCAAAATATTCGAGTAAAGCTGTTTTAGACCATTCATGAGTCGCGCGCGCGGCGATCTCGAGCACAGCATCTCAGAGGAATAATGCCATCCTGAAATCGTCACCAAATTCCTGCCTGGAATGGTGGTAGTGCTCCATGACAAGCCTTCCCTCAATCCTGAATCCCATATTATCATAGACCTGTATCGCCCTCAGGTTCTGGGTGGACGTCTTCAAGTACAGCTTCCTGAGCCCTCGCTCCCGGGCTAGGTCGATCATGTGCTGGGTCAGCATGGCACCTAGGCCCCGCCCCTGATAGTCATCGTGGACGACGATGTCGAACTCCGCCCTGTGCCTTCGAGCCACCCCTTGCTGAAAGCCCAAGGTGGCTACAGCGACGATCCTCCGCCGAGAGTCGGATTCCTCAACGACGGCGACGATGGGAAGCAGTTCCTCGTGGTTGATATTGGTCATCATATGCTTGATCTCCTCCCTGATGAAAGGATGGGGGAGAAACCTCAGGCTCTCCTCGGACAGCGTCGAAAACAATTCCCAGACCATCTCGAAGTCATGTGATATACTGGGTCTGAATAGTACTTCTGTATCGTCTTTTAAAATAGCATATTTTTCCATGATAGCTACTCCTCTAATAATGCATTTACATATTCGATATAAGTTACAGTTACTCGCGCGCCACCAACTTGAAAGGAATCTCAGAGATCCGTCCACTGGTCTAAAGGGTTAATCACGTCTGCCTTCGGGGATCTTCACCCTGAAGCGGCAACGTTCGTCACCGGCCAGAGTGCTCTCGAGGACCTCCACCTCGGTAGGCTCCCCGAAGACGACGTCGAACTTGAGCTTCCCGTAGCCTCCGCTGCAGTAGCACCAGGTCAACGGGATGTCGGTCTCCTCCATCAGTATAGCCTCCCTGGCGAGGGGGCAGTGGCATCCGTGGTACCTCTTCATCACTGGGTCGGTCGCCGTGAGGTAGTCCTTGGGGGCGTATGGGATCTTGGTCATGTAGATCCAGTCGCCCTCCCGGACGCCCGAGAGCATCTCCTTGTTGCCCCTGACGAACTCCACCACCTCCGGGGTGATCTCCTGCTCGTACCAGATCTTCCCCTCCCTTGAGTACTCCTCGAGCTCGGCCACCGCGCTGTCGTGGAGCCTCTTGAGGTAGCCCTCGATGCTCCCCTCCTCCTCAAGCCAGAGCTTGTGCTTCTCGAAGTTCTCCACCGGGATCCTGTGGTGGTTGCCCGCAAGCACATCATGGCAGAGTTCGGAGCCCAGCTCGCGCTCAAGCCTCTCCACCAGCCTCCTCGTCACCCTGGGGAACTCCTCCGGCGGTGATCCGAGGGGCGGAGCCTCGATACCAGTGAATATCTTGTCCCGTGTCTCGGCTCCAGCGAGGTCGGCAAGCCTCTCAGAGATGGAGGGAAGCACAGTCCTCCCCCCGAGTACCGAGGTGAAGTAGACGTAGACCTCGTTCTTCTTTATCATGTTGCTGTACCTGGCGAGGGAAGCCAGCCTCTCCCACGTGTTCTGGCCTTGATCTATCAGCTCTGAGA
>JABXKY010000080.1 GCA_013619005.1 Candidatus Bathyarchaeota archaeon
GACTATAGGAACTCTCACCCCTGTACCCCATGCCGCCCCCGCTACCGCATCCGTAGCCGCCCCTTGGGTAGGCTGGCGCGGGTTCCCCGTCCTCAGATGGCTCTTGGTCACCCCAGTAGGGCCCTGGACAGAAGACGCCGTCCTCATCGTAATACCCCTCGGGCAATGTGCCGTTGTTGTACCAGTGTGGCATGGGGTAGGTCTTGTTGTCGCCCCAGTGGGGCATGTTCTCATAGTCTCCCATCCACTGGGGTATGACCTGTTCACCGTCATCGCTCTCCCAGTAGGGGTGGGCAAGTACGGGGCTGAATGTGATTAGCAGTGCCAGGGCAAGGCCCAGGATCAGTGCCGTCGTGTAGGTCTTTCTCATTGTTTATCCTCTGAGCCACCCCTAGGAGCCTGCTGGACATAAACGGTGGCTGATACAAGTGTTTCATATATTGAAACACGCGGTACAATCAAGGTTCATATTGAGTGCTTGTCATGTATCCTCGGTAAAGAAAAATGATGTTTGGATACTGGCCCCTAGGGGGCATGATGTGGTTCTGGGTGTTCATGATATTCGGGTGTGGCTCCTGGTTCTTCGGATTCAGGTCAATGCGTTACTGGAGATACAGGTCACACAGACCCTGCAGGCATATGCGAGGGGATGACGCCCTGGATATCGCCTCTGCCAGGTTGGCAAAGGGAGAGATAACCTTCGAGGAGTACGAGAAGTTAAAGAAGGCTCTTTTAGATTCGTAGAGCCCGGTTAACGGTACTTGCCGCCGATGGGGTAGATGTCCCATGGCAGGTACTTGTACTCAAGTATCCCAAGGTTAGCTGGACCCAGCCCAGGCGGGTCAACGGGGAAGTCCACCGCGCTCCAGGTGTCCCAGTAAGCCTTGTGGTGGACCCTGCTCTTGATCTCCACGACTTCAAGAGAGTCCATGTCTATGCCCATAGCCTTCAACGGGTCGCTGCTCATGGGGGCAAACAAACGCTCAGTGATTACCACATGCCGGTTCTCCCCAAGGTCAAGCCATGCAACGTTCTCAAGGGTCCTCGTGGCTCCCCTCCCCATGGGCCCGGTCTCCACCCACTCCAGCTCCCCGATGTACCTGATGTCCCCGGTTATCTCAACGGGCTCCCCGCTGATCTCGTGGAGCCAGGCACCGATGCTGAGGTCAACCCTGTCACCGACCGAATGATTCTCCCTCAAGTAGTCGAGGGTATCTGGGTCCGCGATGCATGTATTGCACCAGTTCATAGCGCCCTGATCCAGAAGCTCCCTCACAACGTGGGTCCCGTCGCCCAGCCTGTCATCGTGGTACGCAATGACGATGGGCTTGTTCCTGTTGGCCACCATCTCCATCACCTGCCTGACGCCCTCCTTTGCGTCGGGGAGCGCCCGCGTCAGGTCCTCCCTGAGGCTCCACATGAGGTCGTGGAGATCCTGGGCTGCCTCCTCGGCGAGCGCCCTGTTGTTGTCTGTGACCACGAAAACGCTGGCGCCTAGGTCGGGCACATCAGCGTAGGCAAACCCGGGGGCTACGGAGGCGCAGTAAACGCCCTTGCGTTCCCACTCCCTGCACCTATCGTACACTTTCTTCATGGGGTGGAACTCTGAGGCCTGGAAGACGCTTGCAGAGACAATGTGTGGCTTCCTGAACGCCATGGTGGGCTTGAAGTTGCCCCTGAGGGTCTCGATCATGCACTTGGATGCCGCGTACCCTGTCTCGTGGCTGTCAAGGTGGGGGTAGGTCTTCAACACGAAAACACCGTCGGCGGCATTGGCCATCTCGACGTCCTCGTTGGCGTGCAGGTCAAAGGTGACCATGACAGGTACGTCCCCCACCACGTGCCTCACCCTCCTCACGATCTCGGCCTCGGGCCTAGGGACGTTAGTGACAGCCATGGCCCCGTGGAGCGCCAATAGAACGCCGTCGATCTTGCCCAGCTCCTCGAGGCGGGATGTGATCCTTGATGTAATCACGTCGAACGCCTCGGTGCTGATCCAGCTCCCATACCCGGTGGTCTTGGGCCATCCGGTGCGCAGGACCCCGACAAGCTCAACGTCTTCAAGGCCGTCGGCTGCCTCCGTGAAACCAGTGATGTATGTCTTGCCCTCCATGGACGT
>JABXKY010000193.1 GCA_013619005.1 Candidatus Bathyarchaeota archaeon
CCTCGCTCATGGTGAAGCTAGCCATGGACGCCATGTTATTCTCCTCGATGACTATATCCATCAAGGCGTCAACCGGTGGCTGGCCGCGCATCTCGGCTATCTCTGCCAGGTTTTTCCCCTCATACTGCTTGTTTTCGGCTGACTCAAAGTAGGTGACTAGAACCTGGTCCCATCCCGTGGCTCTACCCCCCTCAAGCCTTTCACCGTACTCTGCCCTGATTCTCTCACGAGTCCCGGGATCCCTTATTCTCTCGAGTAGCCTATCCACCCCGCCGTCATGGACCCATGATGGGATAAGGCTGCTCAGGAAGGTGCTTCCCGCGGTGTACGGGTACTGGTCATACGAGACCTGCACCCCATTACTGTGTGCATCTTCGAGCTTTCGGAGAGCATCCCTTGATTTTCCCCAGTTCCTCTTTCCCCCGGCTTTAAAGTGGCTGATGTGTGCATGGACACCGGAACCACGTGCAATGGTCAGGACCTCGTCTATGCTCTCCAGCAGTTTATCCCCCTCATCCCTCATGTGGACAACGAACACTCCCTCGTATTCCGCCACCACCTTGCACAGTTCAGTCAACTCATTCGTATCGGAGTACACACAGGGCGCGTAGATCAAACCGGTGCTCATCCCGATCGCGCCCGCCTCCAGGCTCGCCCTGAGGAACCTTTTCATTTCCTCCATTTCCAAATCTGACGGGTTCCTGTCCTCCATCCCCATCGCAAGAAGCCTCAGATTACCGTGACCTACCAGGGAAACGACGTTAACAGCGGGCTCAGAGGCTTCGAGGGCATCCAGGTATCCCTCCATACCATCCCAGCTCCACTCAATCGGCGGGTCCCCGTTGAGCCCCGACAGGTACCTCCTCCATTCAGCTACGAGTTCCTGACGAATCGGAGCCTCACCAAGCCCATCTTGACCTATAATCTCCGTGGTTATTCCCTGCATTATTTTTGGGAGAGAAGAGGGGTCATGTATCAAGAAAAGGTCTGAGTGGCTGTGAGTGTCAATGAATCCGGGAGTCACAACCAGTCCTGAGATATCAATGACCTCTCTGGACTCCTCGTCTACGACGCCGATAGCTCGTATCAATCCATCACTTATCGCGATATCTCCACGGTAACTGGGGTTACCCGAGCCATCAACAATCTCGCCATTTTTTAGAAGCAGATCAAACATGGATAATACTTGGAAGAGAAGTTAATGAAATATAGTGCAAGGCGCGCGCCTTGAACTAGTTAGCGTCAGATGTGCATACGCGATAATTCAAATCCTTGCCCGTGTCTCCATGAAAAAACCAATACATCAGTTACTGTAATGAGTAAATGGTCCAAGATGCAGTTTCAGATTGATGGAGATAGGCTCTGGAATACCCTGACGGAGATGGGTCAGGTAGGCAGAGAGCAAAGAGGGGTTAACCGTCTGGCGCTAAACGACGCAGACAAGGACGCTAGGGACCTGTTTACCGGGTGGCTAAGGGAAGAGGGGCTTGAGGTCAAGGTCGATAATATAGGGAATATATTCGGTGTCAGGAAGGGGACCGACCCAAGCCTGCTCCCCGTGGTGGTTGGGAGCCATCTGGATACCGTGAGGGAGGCCGGGGTCTTCGATGGCGCATTAGGCGTGTTATCTGGGCTTGAGATCATCAGGGTGCTTAACCAGGGGGACATTGACACGGAGAGAGCGTTAGCCGTGGCCGCATTCACCAACGAGGAAGGGGCGAGGTTCCAGCCAGACATGATGGGTAGCATGGTTTTCTCCGGGCAGCTAGATATAGAAACGGCGTGGGCGGCCGTCGACGATGATGGCGTAACCGTAAAGGACGAGTTAAAGCGGATAGGCTACCTGGGGACCGATGAGATAGAAGCGGGCTGCTACTTTGAGCTACATGTGGAGCAGGGTCCGGTGCTCCATAAAGAGTGGTATGATCTGGGGGTCGTCGAGGGTGTTCAAGGAATGGCTTGGTGGGACGGAGAGTACACCGGGGAAGCGAACCACGCAGGTACAACGCCACTACACCTCCGCAAGGACGCTCTGCTTGCAGCCTCTGAGCTATGCCTCAAGCTCAGGGAGACGGCTGAGAAACTGGGAAAAGGGTCTGTGGCGACGATGGGGCGAC
>JABXKY010000079.1 GCA_013619005.1 Candidatus Bathyarchaeota archaeon
CCGTGTACCCCGGGGACTGGACGGTGCACTGCGGCAAGATCAGTTAAACGCCCAGCCGTACCCCCTCACCAAGCACTAAATATGCCTAAAACATCGCTCACCGCAATAAATGAAAAAAATCCAAAATAACAGCCCACTGTTACCAAAACATGGGGATAGAGGAAGGGTTAGCTAAATTTCCAGGTAGCCCCATCAGGGGTATCCTGGAGCTCAACCCCGATCTCCTTAAGCCTGTCACGAATCAGGTCCGCCAGCTCCCAGTTCTTGGCCTCCCTCTGCTTCTGACGTAGTTCGGCGATGAAGCCCATGAGCTTGTCGGCCACATCTCCGCCCCCAGCGCTGCGCTTCTCGAACAGGCCCAGCGCCGAAAGCAGCTCAACGTAGTCGCCGTACGCCTCGACCAGCACCCCCTTGTTCGAGGGCTCCAGTACGTAGGCGTTTATGGCTCCAGATATCGTGTGCAGGTGCCCCAGGGCGATAGGCGTGTTCATATCGTCGTCCATGGCCTCAATGAAGCTCGCCTTCTCGGAACGAACCGTGGAGATCAGATTCTCCTCCCTTTCACCGAAGTCGATGTTGGTGTCAGGGCCCTTGAGGGCGTTCTCCGCCAGGCTCAGGGTGTTCTCCAGCCGCTTCACCGTGTTCTCGGCGCTCACCATGGCGTTCCACGTGAAGTTCAGTGGCCGCCTGTAGTGGGTGCTAATGTAGAAGTACCTGAACGCGTCCGGGCTGTGCCTCTCCAGCACATCGTCGAAGCTCACGTAGTTTCCCAGGCTCTTGCTCATCTTTCCACCGTCTATGAGGAGGTGCCTCATGTGTATCCAGTAGCGTACGAACGGTTTACCCATCAATGCCTCGCTCTGGGCCACCTCGTTCTCGTGGTGGGGGAAGGCAAGGTCCTCGCCTCCAGCATGGATATCGATGGTCTCACCTAGGAGCTCCTTGCTCATGACGCTGCACTCGATGTGCCAGCCTGGCCTTCCCGGACCCCACGGGGACTCGAAGTAGATCTTCCTCTCTATCTCCTCCGCCGTGGCCTTCTTCCATAGAGCAAAGTCCTGGGCGTTCTCCTTGTCGTATTCATCGTCAGCCACCCTGTCGGTCTGCTCAACGTGGGAGAGGTCCATACCGCTTAGCTTGCCGTAGCCCTCGAACTTTTCGATGGCAAAGTACACGCCGTCCTCGGTGTCATAAGCGTATCCCATCTCCTCCAGGGTCTTGATGAAGTCCACCATTTGCTCCACGTAAACAGTGGCCCTCGGGTGAGCCGTGGCACGTTTGATGTTCAGCAGGTCAAGTCCCCTGAAGAAGACACCGGTGTAATGCTCGGTGAACTCCTTTAGGGTCTTTCCCTCCTTCCCGCTGTCCCGTATAGTCTTGTCGTCTATGTCGGTGATGTTCATGATGTACTTGACAAGGTATCCCCGGTACTCGAGCCAGCGCCTGATGAGGTCACCGCTGGTGAAGCTCCGGAGGTTGCCGATGTGGGGGTCCCCGTAAACAGTGGGGCCACAGACGTACATGGTAACCTCCGGTGGATTAAGTGGATCAAACCGGCGTTTACTCCGGGTCATGGTGTCATAGATCTGTATGGGGTTATCTGTCATTGTTTTTCCTCCATAGAATCGACTAGACGGGGTAGTGTTTTCTTTTCGGTTAAGTTAGAGTACACAATAGTCTCAGTCTTCCCTTCTAGCAGAGTAGGGATTGAATTTGAGAAATATAAAGGATATGTGAGATTATTCCACTAATTTGGCCTCAACTTTCTTTAGCTGTTTTCTTAGCCGTTCCCTGCTAGCCTCAGTGGTAATCTCCGCCCTTGTGCGCTCGGTAACTGATCTTGCCACGTCAAGTTTCCTACGGAGACCCTTGAGAAGGAGGCTTACCTCATCCACCTTCGATAGGTGTTGGTATATCTCTTCCATGGTCTCCAAGTTCTCCTCGGCCGCAACCAGGTCTCCCGCTCTCAGCAGGTCCAAGGTCTGACGCCTGAGTTCACCCGGGACATCCGCTAATCCGAGGAGATAACTCTTGTAGTTTAGCCCAAGCAGCTCGGGGGAGGGGTACCCTTTCCCGGTGTTTAGTCCGAGGAGAATGCTCGCCTCGGCGTATTCC
>JABXKY010000359.1 GCA_013619005.1 Candidatus Bathyarchaeota archaeon
TCTCGGATGTCAGGTACTCCTCGTCAGTGGTCTCGATGCGGATCAACTCACCCTCGATGCCCCCTGGGCCTGTCTGGCCCAGCATTGGCATGCCCGCACATGGTATCGATTCACCGTAAGGCTTCAGCACCTCCAGAGACGAGTTTTTCATGTACCCTGTCTCGATCTCAAACTCCTGGACCGATGTGTCTAGCCCAAGACCCTCAAAGTATCCCTTGATGTAATCTGCCGCCTCGCTATCCTCGGGGCTCCCAGCCGTCCTCGCCCCTATCTCCACCGCCAGCTTCTCGATGTGCTTGTAAGCGTTCCTTCCTTTGAAAATGGTATCCATGGTTCAGTTATCTGTCATGAAAACGTGAAAAGACTTGCTATATGGCGGTCTTGGTGGCCCCGCCGTGGTGGGTCAGCCTGGGCCGTATCTGCACTATCAGCAGGTTGTCTGGCCCCTGGTTTGATCTGTCCGCCCTGATGATGGCCTGGCCCGTCTCAAGGAGGTGTGGCTGCAAGGGTGTTCCCTCAACAACCTGCTTGAGCAAAGAGCTGGTTATGACGTCGCTCTTGTGGAAGATCTTGATATCGCTTCCCTTGATGACCTTTGGGTCCACGTCCTCGGGGAAGTGGGTGTCCAGCATGAGCCATGTGCCCGCGTGCCGCTTCTTCCTGATGAGGTAGTTGATGTAATCAGTGAACTCCTTGCTGAGGCCCTTCCTGAGGTAGTCGTGGGCTTCGTTGATGACGAACACGAACTGCTCCCGCTCGGTCCTGTCATAGTTAATGAGGCTGCTGATGACAAGCATCATGACGCTGAATATATCATCAGGCTCCATCATTATCTTGCGGAGATCGAAGATGTTGACGCCGCCTATCTTCAGGTTACTCATAAAGTCCCCGCCCTCAAGGTAGTCCTGCAGGGTCTCAAGGCGCATGTTGGCGAAGCTCTTCTGGTTGGGGTTCAGGTCACTCAATTCGATGTGCCGCTTGATCTTGTTGAGACCGAAATCCTCGTCGTACTGGGTCTTCTTGATGATCTGGAATATCTTCTTGACATACATGCTGCCGCTCTTCCTGCCTATGCTCAGCACGTAGGGCCAGTCCTCGGCCGTCAGCCTCTGGGGCTTGATGGCGATGGGGTATACCTCGGCCCCGTAGTCGCCCCTGAACTTGCTCCTCTCGTTCTCGTAGACGAAGGGGTCAACGAATACCCTGACATTGTTGCCGTTGATAACCCGCCGGGGGGAGGTCTTGTACTCCCCCCTGAGGACGGTGGTCTCGTCGCTGTTGAGGTTGGGCTCCACTATGCTCCAGAACTCTGACCTGAGGTCCTCCCTGGGCTTGTGGAAAACGATGACGGTGGCGGGCTTCTTGACCTGGCTGATGCCCGGGATGGTCTTGCTGAGAAGCATCTCCGTTATGACGCCTATGCTGTAGCCCTTGCCACTGCCCTGCTTGCCGCAGAGGAAAACAATGTGAGGCTCGTTGAGGTCAACCGCAACACGGTCTATGCCACTCTTACCGATTAGCCCCCATTGAACCGGCGTCCCATCCACGCCCAGAAATATCTCTGGGTTGATGCCGCCCGTAATCAACTCCTCCTCCGGCTCTTCTGGCTCCGGTTCCTCCAGCAGATCCTCTGGCTCAGGTGGTGAAGTGAAGAAATCGAAAGGCATGGCCTCGGGCTCAGGCTCGGGGTTGACATCTACTGGCTCCGGCTCAATAACAGTAGGAGGTGCATCCGCGAACGGATCATCGGGGATAGGTGGACCCGGGTCGTAAAGGAACGGCTCCTCATCGGGAATCCTGGTTCCCATCTCCTCTCCAGGGTCCTTATTTTTTCTGATTTTCCACGCCCGGACGGTGGACCTGATCATATACATTATCAGCGCGAGGGGGAGGCAAATAATGCAGAAATTGATGACAGTCGAGTAATCAACTGCCTGATAAAGTGGATTCCCCTGGACGGGCCAGAACAGGTTCACGTCGCCGTGGACCAAGGAGTCAAGCAGGACGTGACCCCAGACACCGGTCACCGATGATATAACCGTCTTTTTCCAGCCAGGTTCCTGGGTAAATGCAGAGGGAAGCCAGATGGGTTTAGAGTACCGCCTGTAG
>JABXKY010000141.1 GCA_013619005.1 Candidatus Bathyarchaeota archaeon
ACCTGAAACAATTCTTAAAGGATCACTTCCAGGGTGTAGGGAACACGACAGCTGACCGGTTCATTGAGCTAACGGGTCTCAACCCCAAAGCTAAACCCAAGTCTTTGAAACCTGATGAGATCGTAAAGCTGGTCAGGACCACACGAGAATACAAGGACTTCAAGCGACCCGACGCCAGCTGTCTATCACCTATTGGTGAAGAACTTATGGAGACGGGTATTACGAAAGAGCTCGGTTTAACCGATGAGGATTACATCAAGGTTGTGACTAGGAAACCCTCCACCTATCTTGGCTACCCCTTCATAGTGGAAGCTGCAGTTGCCACAGGGAGAACCTTAAGAAAGACACATGGCTCCGGAATAACGATTTATCGTTTCGCCAATCGAATTCCACTCCTCTTCGACGAGTCCAGCGGTGTAGTCTGGAAGGCGGCAAACCGAAACATCAACTGGAAGACCTATAGTGTGGATAGCGATACACCCTTGGTAATCGCTGTTCATGTTTGTTCAACAAAGATCCCCTACAAGAGCGTAGGGAAAGAGTATATGGCAGATCAACCTGAGGTGGAGCGGGAGGTCACCAACGCCATCAGGAACGCTTCAAGAGGGGTCAGACGCTTTATTTCCCGGCGTCAACGAATAGCCCATGAAACGCGGCGTCTAAATATTTTCAATAAATTCCTTCCCAAGATAGCTGAGTTCGCTACCAGACTTTCTGACTATGAGACTCCTCCAAGCATTGACACACTGCTTAGGGTCGTGAGCGCCAAGCTCCCTGACGTGGAAAAACAGATAGAAAAGGTGCCTGAGATTGTCGAAGAAGACTCGTAGCAGCGCGGAACGTAAACGAGAGGCTATGGAGAAAGCCCTCACACAGCTGGGTAACCTCATCTATGACCAGATAGAGAACAGCGAGTTTCCCTGGATCCATATGCAGAGCAGGTCTACCGACAACATCTTGTACGATCCTGATCTCCGTCAATACATTCTTGGACCCCGTATGATTAGACGGCACAGTCGAAACATCCGACATATTCGACCCTTCACACAGATGGTCTGGACTGCATGGTTCACTAAGGAACTTGTAAGTCTTAGAAAGACCAGCACTCTGAGAGAGGTTTACTATAGTGCAAGGGGTCAGGCTGACATCGAATTCGCTGGACAGCAGGAGTCAGATAACATCATCACGGACCTTGAAGTTGCATTGAACAAGCCCCGTGAAGAGTTCCATGTATTCCCTGAGGAGCGGAGCGCCATATTTGGTGACCTCACTATTGAATATACTGTTCCTGGCTATGAAGGCAGAAGGATGAATCTCACCGATCACCCTGACGGCGTTATGATCGGACCCGCCCTCACAAGCTCAGAGTTCGTAGAAACAAGTGCTGACAAGGTGCTGGTTGTCGAGAAAGGCGCAATGTTCACTAGGCTTGTAGAGGAACGAGCCCACGACAAGTTCAACGCCATACTAGTCCATACTGCAGGTCAAAGCCCACGAGCCACAAGAGGTATCATACATCGCTTAAACAAGGACCATAAATTACCCGTCTACATCTTCACAGACGGCGATCCCTGGGGCGTCCATATAGCCATGGTAATAATCTCAGGGTCTGCAAACGCAGCACACCTTAGAGGACTGGCAACACCTGATGCCAAATGGATTGGAGTCTGGGGAACCGACATTATTGATTACAAGCTTCCGACTGAGCCACTCACCGCGTTTGATCATAAACGGCTTCACGAGTTGAAGGCTGATCCCCGTTACAAGGGGGACTTATGGCAACATGAACTGGACATCTTCCTCAAGATTGAGCGAAAGGCAGAGCTGGAGGCCTTCAGCCAATACGGTCTAACCTATATCGTTGACGAGTATCTGCCAGCTAAACTCGAATCCTAAACCTTTTCTAACCTTATACTGGATAAAGCATGATCATCATGCTACGTGACATCAAGCTTGACTTTTCGCAAATCGCTACAGTCATTGGAGGCCTAATTTTACTGGTATTTGGGGTCTACCTAACTTATCTCATCACGACCACGAATTCGGGAAGAATTAACCCCCTGATGTTCGCCCCCTCCGCATTCCTCCTCGCCATCCTCGGTCTCCTTT
>JABXKY010000042.1 GCA_013619005.1 Candidatus Bathyarchaeota archaeon
CAAGCAGAAAAATCATTTTATTCAATCGGATACTTTTTAATAATATCTTATACCATTTTTCTTCATAAGATACTTCAACCCAATTAAAACGCGCGCGCCTAAGGAGGAGTCTCTTTGACTAAACGGCGGGGCTGGGTCACATTATTCTCGTCGTTTGAGGAAGGTGAGACTGTTGAAGCACGGATACTTGAGCTTTCCAAGGTCCTAGGAAATTGGGGTGATCAATATGTGCGCGCTCGGGGTTGGAGCATTCGTCGTTCTGTCTATCATGAACGTCGAGGACTGCAAACACGGGGTTTAATCCAAATTTCCTTAAGCATCTAGATGAGACTACATTTAGGTGGTATTTTGAGTAACGTCATTTTGATTATGCTGGACAGCCTTAGGCGGGACAACGTGGGCGCCTACGGGAACGATTGGATCAAGACCCCGAACATCGATGCCCTTGCGGCAGAGGGAGTTAGGTTCACCAACGCGTATCCAGAGGCACTGCCGACTCTCCCAGTGAGGAGGGCCATGCACACTGGGCTCAGGACCTTCCCGTGCAGGGATTATGTTGCCGCTAAAGGCGACGTGGTGTTGATACCTGGCTGGCAGCCCATCCCCGAGCACCAGGTGACCATGGCCGAGGTTTTCAGGCATAACGGGTACCAGACCGGGTTTTTCGCGTCAACGCACCACATGTTCAAGCCCAGTATGAACTTCCACAGGGGGTTCACAAGCTGGGAGTTCATCAGGGGACAGGAGGCGGACCACTACAAGATACCATACGGAGGCGACATGGAGGAGCTTGGGAACCTGCCGTGCGATGAGATGTACGGGATGGTTGGGCACAGCCTACCCTACTGCCTCGCCAACGTCCAGGACTGGAGGGAGGAGAAGGACTGGTTCGTGCCAAGGACCTTCGGCGCCGCCACGAGGTGGCTGGAGCGAAACGGTAGAGACCAGAAGTTCATGATGGTCATCGACGAGTTCGACCCTCATGAGCCATGGAACCCCCCCAAGGAGTACCTGGACATGTACTTTGACACCGAGTCATACGAGGGCAGGAGGATCATCCCCACAGTCGGCGGCCCCAACGAGTTCGGCGAGGGCGAGCTTGAGTACACGCTGGCTTCCTACGCCGGCGAGGTGACCCACTGCGACAACTATGTCGGTATCCTACTCGACAAGGTGAGGGAGATGGGGCTCTGGGACGACACTGTCATCGCGCTGGTGAGCGACCACGGCCACAACATCATGGATCACGGGATCATGCACAAGATACCCTCACACATGTACAACGAGCTCATGGACCTAGTGTACATCATAAAGTCCCCGGGCGGCGAGAAGGCGGGGAAGGAGTGCGACGCCTACGTGGCCCACCACGATATCCCGGTGACCCTCATGGAGATGGCCGGTATCAAGGCACCTGATGGTCTAGACGGGGCGAACGTCTGGAAGTGGGCATTAGGCGGGGAGCAGACTAGAAAATATGCCTCGTGTATGTTCTATCCGTGGCTCTGGACCAGGGACTCTGATTACGTCTACATGACGGACCTTGAGAGGACGGGAGAGAAGCTCTACGAAATAAGGAGGGACCCCAAGGAGAGGGAGAACATCGCGTCAGCCCATCCAGAGGTCTGCGAGAGGCTGCGAAAGCGGCTGTGGGACGAGATGGGAGGAGACCCGCCCAGCTACGATGTTATCCGGAGCGGCCACGAGTGGTACGAATACCCAGACATACACGACCCAACTGGCACGTTCTCTAAGACACTGATAGCCACGAGGGACTCCAAGAAAAGAAAGGACTTCTAACCTCTTTATTCTGATGCCTTTTTTCTAATTAGGGCTACCTTGCCCTCGAACCGCGGGTAGAATATCTCAACATCATATCTATTCTCTGGGATGCTGTCAACCATCTTACCTACACCTGAAAAATCCACGTTGTGAACGAAGACGCCGGTACCCTCGTGCATGAGCTTTGATGATCCCTCCCAGTCGCTCCAAGCCTCCTTGAAGGACTTGCCGCCGTCGATGAAGATTATGTCCATTGCTTGCAGTGTCTTGGCCGCCTCGGGGATGGTGGCCATTGTGTTCCCCTCGAAGAGCTTGTACCTGCACGCGGT
>JABXKY010000288.1 GCA_013619005.1 Candidatus Bathyarchaeota archaeon
GAGCTAAGGTTGAAGAAAACAAAGGGAGAGCTGGAGCTCCTCGAAGAGGTGGTCTCCAAGAACGACCAGGCCATCGCGGGGCACGCCCATCATATCCTTGTACTACAGGTTAACGGTGAGATGAACATCACAGAGGGAATAAGGACCCACGCCATCGAGAGAGAACTCGACGAAGTTGGACACCAAGCAATAGCTCAGGCGGTGGGCGAGACCAATATGAAGAGTTGGTGGCCCAGAGCCCCAATGTTTGGCATCGGCTTTGACAAGAAGCCCCTGCGAGGAGAATGGCTCAGGATGGAGCTGGTCTCAACGGTGAAAGGCTACTGGAGCAACGGGGCAAGGATGCTCTCAATGGACGAGCCCACCGACGAGATGAAAGCTGACTACCAGAACCTGGTGACATTAAGGGAGACCGCCAGGGAGACATTGAAACCGGGCGCAAAGGCTAGTGATGTCTACAAGGCAGTCAAAGCGACGGCCGACGAGAAGGGTATCACTCTTCAGGTCAAGGTGACCCTCGGGACCGGTATCGGGGCGAGTAACTACGAGCCACCATACATCTCCGCGGCAGACGAGACCGTGCTAGAGCCGGGAATGACCATAGTGTTCTCCCCGGTGATCAAAGACGGCAATGACAACCTCTTGATGGCTAGAGACACATTCATCATCACCGAGGAGGGAAACAAGCTCATCGGCTGGTGGAAGGACTGGCGTGAGCCCTTCATAGCTAACTATACCTTCTAACCAAGGGTTTTTTACCCTATTTTATCACCATACCTTCCATGTCTTTTCAGGTAGAGGATACGGTCATCGAACGAGGTAAGGCGCATCGTGGATGGGTTGAGATCGGGGAGGCCTCAACCCACACAGTAAAAATGCCATACATCGTGATCAACGGAGCCAAGGACGGCCCTACCCTAACCATCCTTGGTGGAGTACACGCCGTGGAGTGCACGCCTGTCGAGGCTATCTACAGATTAACGGATTCCATTGACCCTGTTGAACTTTCGGGGACGCTTATTCTTGTACCAGTTGTCAACACGGAGGGCTTCCACGCAAGAAAACCCTACCATAATATCCTAGATCACCTTAACCAGAACAAGGTTTTCCCCGGGGATGCGGAGGCATCCATAACAAAACGGGTGGCATTTCATGTCTTCGACAAGTTCGTGAGCAAATCGGATGCCCTGATAGACGCCCATAGCGCGGATATCGGCGAGGATGTGACCAGGGGCATATTCATCTTCAAGACCGAGAACAGGGAGCTCTACAGGAAGATGGTTGAACTGGCATCTTGTTACAGGCCGGCCTTGGTTGAGACCACAAACATAGCGGGGAACACCGGTGAGGCGGTCAACGTTTACGGGATTCCATGTCTCATGATCGAGTCAGGCGCACCATACCCGATCAGGGAAGCTGATGTCAATTACCATTACGATGGCGCAATGAACGTGATGAAGTTCATGGGGATGCTTGATGGGGAGGCCGAGAGAAGCACCCCGTTGATAGACCCGCCCTCAGAAAGACTCTGGGCAAAAAAAGGAGGCGTCTGGAGAAGACAGGTGGAGGCAGGGCAGAGAGTTGAGAAGGGGGCTAGTGTCGGGGTAGTATGTAACCTTCTTGGAGAAGTAATTCAAGTAATATATGCCCCAACAGACGGGATAGTTAGCTTCCTCAGAGTCCACTACTCGGTAAACGCGGGTGATACGCTTCTCTGGGTCGCTAAGGCCTAATGTCCACCTATATGGATTTTCAGCACAGCTTTTATAGCACCTCACCTGTATTTGCGAATCACCGGGATGCCTCATGTTGTACGACTTCCTAACACTCGATGACCTAGACGTTTCAGGCAAGACGGTTTTCCTGAGGGCCGACATAAATAGCCCACTGGACCCCGCGAGCAAACGCATACTCGACGCCACACGCATAGAGGCAATAACACCAACCGTAAGGAGCCTGAGTGAAGCTAAGCTGATCATAGGAGCCCACCAGAGCAGACCGGGTAAGTATGATTTCACTAGCCTCGAGAGTCACTCCAAGGTTCTCCAGATGTACCTTGAGAAGCCGGTCAAGTACACCGATGACATCATCGGTGAGGAGGCTCTGGATTTGATAAAGGGCCTCAGGGACGGCGAGGTGCTCATGTTGAACAACGTCAGGATGAGGGAAGAGGAGAATCTCAGGGCTCCGGTGGAGGAACTGCAATCAACGGAGTTCGTCAAGACCATGAGCCAGTACGTGGATATCTTCGTCAACGACGCTTTCGCTGCGGCCCACAGGAGCCAGGCGAGCCTCGTTGGACTCAGTGTCAATTGCCCGATGGCTGCCGGTAGGCTGATGGAGAGTGAGCTTTCCGCCCTCAACACCGTGTTGAGTGATCCTGCACGGCCAAGCGTCTACGTCCTTGGAGGAGTAAAGGTTGAGGATCGTATTCCCGTCATTGACAGGGTCCTTCAGGATGAGATCGTGGATAGTATTCTCATAGGCGGGCTTGTGGCCGACAGCTTCCAGATGGCTAAGGGCCACATGGGCATCAGGTACGAGGAATTGGACGAGGCGGATAAGGAACAGGTTGAGGTCTGCAGAAAGTTACTGGACGAGTACCCGGGTAAGATACACCTCCCCATGGACGTGGCCATGGACGTTAAGGGGGAGCGGGTAGAGGTGTTCATTGGCAGCATCACCGAGGAGAAGAACATCTACGATATCGGCCTCAACACCATCGCACAGTTCAGCAGCGTCATAAACAAGGCGGGTACGGTGGTCGCGGAGGGTCCCTTGGGCATGTTTGAGAGGAGGGGCTTCGATATAGGAACCAAGGAGCTGCTCAGGTGTATGGCTCGTTGCAAAGGTTACACGGTGGTGGGAGGAGGGCATATGGGCGGTATGACCGCGATGCTGGGAATCAGGGACGAGATGAGTCACGTGTCCACCGGTGGAGGGGCTATGCTCAGCATGATAGCGGGTGAGACCCTGCCAGTGGTAGCCGCCCTGGAGAAATCCAAGCAGCAGCACGGTTAGACGAATCTTTAATAACTTCTTTACCGTACAGGTTTTCCGCTGGGACCGTGGTCAAGCTTGGTACGATTCTCGGTTTGGGTCCGAGAGATCCCCGGTTCGAATCCGGGCGGTCCCACCATAGCATAAAGGTTTTAATGGTCGATTTAGCTAGAATGGATGCGAGCCGGGTTGGCTGAGCGGTTTAGGCGTCCGCCTGCAAAGCGGATCTACAGGGGTTCGAATCCCTTGCCCGGCTCCATCCTTCTCACCGTAACTGGGCGCGCGCGCTTGTATTGAGTTACCCATGCACGAGTGTATAGATAGTTGGACATGCTAACATCACAGCATATTCTCGGCTTCAACTAGTTTATCTCTAGCCAGCGTCAACTTGTCCAGTCTAGTATTGTGACGGAGTTCCTCATCATTTACCTCATCCCTTTGGCCCTGGATCATGACTCGAACTGATTCAGGTGCCGGCATCCCTAATCCGTTTCTCCTATTGACGTTCAGCACAGGGTCCAAAGCCTCTTGAAGTGATTCTTCTGGCATCTTCAAGGCTTTTCCGACTATTTCGGTAGAAGCCTTCTCGATCATCTCGGAACTAATATTCTCAGCAAGTACACCGTTTCGAAGTGATTCTAATGTGACTTGCACGATGATATCATGAGCTTGCCTAAAGGATATCCCGTAAAGCCTTACGAGAGTATCAGCCAAGTCTGTCATGGTTGAGAATCCCTCGCTGAGCCTCTTCATCATATTTTCCCTGATTGGCCTAATAGTCTCGACAACCCCAGCCATCACAAAACTACTACCCACTGCTGTATCAATGATAACAGGTTCAAGCATAACCCTATCCACAGTATTTGTGTACGAGACACCCTTCATGGAGACCATCGTGGAGACCGTTGCACCTATGGCTTCAGCCGAGTAGCTCTTCACTTGCTCAAGAATTAACGGGTTCTTCTTCTGCGGCATTATACTGCTAGTCCCAGCAAAAGCCTCATCTAACTCAATTAACTTGAACTCGTCACTCGACCATACTTGAAAGTCCTCGGCAAGTCTACTTAGATTTGACATATGGATCGAAATGGCCGCAGATAACTCCATATAGTAGTCAATAGCCGCTACCGCATCATGGGTGTTCTCAACCAGTTTATCGAACCCTAGTAACTCCATAACCCTCAAACGGTTTACAGACCAACCAGTTCCAGCGAAAGCAGCCGAACCCATGGGGCTAAGATTTGTCCTACTGTATATCCCTTCGAGGCGTTCAACTGTACGTCCAGCGGCTTCTACATGCGCCATGATGTAATGAGCTAAAGTTATCGGCTGTGCCTGTCTCCAATGAGTGTACCCGGGCATTACCACATCAAGATGACTCGACGCAGTCGCTGTTAGCTTCTTCCTAAACTCGATTACCGCTCCAATCAACCTGTTCAGCTGGTCTCTGTAAAATATTCTCCTCTGAGAGTGCCCTAGGTCATTTCGGCTTCTCCCAATGTGCATCTTGCCTCCTATTTCCCCTATTTCTTTGATTAGGGCAGTTTCGGTGGACATGTATGTAACAAGCTTGGGATCGGTCTCGGCTTGTTTCTCGATTTTCTTTATCCCTGTTATAATCTCGGAGGCTTCTTCGTTGGTGATTATGTTCTCTTCAGCTAGCATCACGGTGTGAGCTCTGTGAATCTGTATTTGACCATAGTATGAGGCTACATCAAATGACTTGGGGGATTCTCGCCAAGCATAAATCTCCTGGATATATGGGGAGGCTGTTTTGCTGGCTCTTCCAAATCTTTCCCAGTCCTCATTATCTGGTTTAACCATTTATTACACAGATGAAGTTGTATAGATACGGGTATTAGAAACCAATGCGCGCACCTCATTTGCGCTCGCGACTTTATTGTGTTTCCAGAGCCTGGAATGTGTTGAAGCTCACTATTTTTTCTATAGGCTTCTTCTTGGTCAATCTTTCGCGCATATCTTGAAAGTTGGCAGGGAACCGGTTTTCTCCTTCAGCTGGATAGCCAAAGGTGACGACTGCGACCACCTTCCATTTGTCGGGGATATTGAGGAGTTGTTTCACGTCTCTTTCTTTGAATGCTCCTAGCCAGCAGGATCCCACACCCATAGTCCATGCAGCGATGACCATGTTCTGTAAAGCGATGGCGGTGTCCACGATTGACCAGTTTCCTTTTTCTGTGTTAGCACATCCTAGAATTGTGAGAGGGGCGTCTTTGATAAACCAGTTAACCTGCCCCCAGGATAATGTTTGCTTAATCTCCTCGTCTGTTACGGCTATGAAGTGCCATGGTTGCCTGTTTCCGGCTGAGGGTGCTTGTCGGCCCGCTTCAAGAATGTTATTCAACACGGGGGTTGGAATTTTCTTTTTAGCATAAGCTCTGATGCTTCGCCGACTTAACACCGTATCTATGAGAGACATCTGGCTTTATCACTCCTGTATTTCGTATAAAATAATACCCTCGTTGAGTGGAAATCTTGCATAGCTCCATAATAAACCATTAAATTGGGCACTTTTATTGCATAGATAGGGCACTCGCATAAAACAATAATCGATTGAAAATAGTATGTGAGAAATAAATGGATTGGAGGTTAGTTATTCCCTTTGCCTTTGTTGTCCTTGAAATCATTCTTAGTGTGGTCCTTGTTCCCTCTGAGCTGGGCGATCAGACCGTCCTCTTCAGAGGTGTCCTGCCCTTTAGCAGCTTTCCTCGCGGCCTGCTCGACCATCCTGGTGATCTTTGCCTCCAGTTTGTTCATGGTCCTGAACATCTGCTTTGAGCCAATATCCTCCATAGAGTCGAAATCATCACCCATCTCGTCCGTTGTATCATCTAGGTCTTCAAGTGCCTCGTCGAATGCACCTGCATGTATCTTTTCCTGGATTCGGAGTAGCTTCTGCTCGGCCTTAGTAAGAGCACTGAACGCCTTCACCGCATCTCCTGGAAGTAGATCTCCCTCGACATCGTTGTAGTTCTCAAACATCTCCGTGACCCTCTCCTGGAACCTCTCCTGGAACCTCTTAACCAGTTGCTCCTGTACCTCTGAAAGTTCCTCAGCAGTGGGCTCCACTGGAACTTCACTCTCTGGTATGCCCTCTGTCTCTGGATCCTGGTCTACCACTCCGGGATTGTCTTCCTGGTACTTCCTGAAAGCGTTCCTGAGCTGCTTCATCGCACGTAGGTACTGGTTTGCCGCCGCTCGTGGATCGGATTCCCTCATTTCCTCGGCCTGGTGCATCTCTGACCACGCATGAGTGAACTGGTCTCTCAACGCTGGGTCTACATCATCCGGGAACACTGGGCCGTCATCTCCCCAATCATCGGAGTCAGTATCAGGTTGACCGAAAAATAGCCGATACAGCTCCATGTACCTAGTCTCGGCCTGGAGCTTAATCTGCTCGTAGATTACTGGATCAATCTGACCGTCATCTTCTGTACTGCCCCCAATACCATCATCTGGATCCTGGGCATGGACGATCTGGCCAATGGGTCCAACAAGAAGCATCATCAACAGCGCCAACGCGATTAACTTTATTTTCATCCTATTTCACTGGAAAATACAGGGCCTCAGATGTATTATAAGAACACTGAGGAACGTTTTGGAACGATCGTTCATGTTACTCGGTGTACTCGGATACTATACGGATGAGGCTCTGGTTTCCGACCTTTGTTTCCTCCACCAAACCGTATTCTTGGAGCCTCCTGATGAGCCTCCAGGCGGTAGACCTGGGCATATCGAACCTGTCTCGTATCTCTGATGC
>JABXKY010000215.1 GCA_013619005.1 Candidatus Bathyarchaeota archaeon
CGTTTTTACTGAGCTTTGTTTTGGGACTGGTCGGTTGTCTGGTGTTTCTGGTGTGGGTTAAGGAGCCGGAGAGGGTGGTTGATGAAGAAAATTGACGCGCCTCCTGCTCGACCTTTCTTTTCAAATACTGCGCGCGCGGAAGGGTTACACCAGTTCTAATGTGTTTTCGCATATGACACATGGTATTCCCAGGATTCTCTCCACCGAGGCATATGGCTCCAGTTCCTGGAGGAACATCTCAGCGGTCTCACCGTCAGGGGCATCGTAGAAGGCAATCAAGTCAAAATGGCTCAAACAGTGAACGCTATCCAAGAGCTTAACCCCCTCAGGGATATGCCAGACCATATCCTCTCCGCCCAGCTCCTCGTAGACCTCCATCCAACCCTTGAAGTCGGCTGTCCTACGATGCATCTTAACAAGCGCTACAAACTTCAATCTCTTTTCAATCCTTTTTCATGTGTTCAGCTAACTTTACTTGATTTCCTGTTAACAGAACCTAAACGGTACTGTGCTTTAGCCTATTTAATATTAACCGTCATTGAAGTATAACAGGAAAGGTGAAGTGAGGATAAAATTATGGATATGGTTGTCGTTACTTTTCTCGTTCAAATAGCAGGTAATGCTTAATCCAAATATCCCGACCAGTCGCTTGATATGTATTAAGCTGCCATCCGTCTCTCTGGACATCCTCAATACAATCCGCAATTTTCCTATGATCTTCTAACTGAATACATCTCCATTGTTTCAATAGTCATCATCTCCTGAAACCTTGCACCCACATATTTGTATAAGGTTTGTTCCATTAAAACGGTAAATAAACTACAATAAATCGGTGTAACTGGGATATTTTCTCATTAATAAGGGAAGGGTAAACGAGTGAAAGGTTGCGCGCGCGCCCTAGATGAGGAGTTTCCCCTTGTCGATGATCGGCACACCGTCGATCTCCACCCTCGGCTTCCTCAGCACAATGTCAAGGTGAATGTTACAGGGGACAGCGGGGGTGCATCCCCTACCGTAGGCCACATGGACGTTGCCCAGCTTCTTCTTCTCCTCCGAGAACTCCCCGGTCTCCCGGCACATGGGGTTGGTGCCCATGGCGAACTCCCCGAAGTTGTCGGCGTTAGGTATGTTCTCTATGAGCCACCTGAACTTGTCGGCGTCGCCGCCCTCGCCGATGACCTCCACGTACTTGCCCTCCTCCACTATCACCTTCAACGGGTCCTTGTAGGCGTCCCATGGGTAGTTCCCGTAGACCCCCGTGCTCTCCCTGACGTGGTTCATGGGTCCATCCGCCACAATCACCCCGTTGGCCGAGCCCAGAACCGGGTATATCTCGAACTCCCCGTCGGGCGAACAGAACGACATACCGGGCTTGTCCGCCATGCCCGTGTAGTTAATATTCCTCGCGCCCTTGACGTTGCACCGCAGGTCAGTGCCCAGCTTGCTGGTGCAGTGGACCTCGCCCTCCCCTCCCTCAACGTAGGGCCTCATCCTCTCCCCGATGTTATAGAAGACCTTGGGGTCGCAGTTATTGCCTCCACCGATCATGCTCCTCAGGGTCCTGCACTCCAGCGTCATCCGCCGGGTCTTCTTGTCCTTCAGCATCTGGGTGTACTCAGGCGGCACATCCGGGTACAGGGAGTACCCCACGTCCAGGAAAAGGTCAGCCTTCAGCAGGGCGCTCTTGGCCACGTCCGTCAATATCCTAGAGCTGGACTCGTCCATCCACGCGTCCTGGACAAGCATGTTCCACCGCGCCCCAGCGGCAGCCGCCGCCTGGGCCAGGCTCATGGACATCTCCAGCTCCGTCTTGGTGTCCGTGATGATGAGCACCTCCTCGCCGGGCTTCACTGCGCACCGCTCGTTGATGATCTTGTGGGCATACTTGGCTGCTTCTATCTGTAACCAGAATGGGGTTCCCCCTACTAATGACATGACAATCCAGTGATTATCGTCAACTGAAGTATAAGGCATGTTTGAGCAAAGTCCCGCTGATCAGCATTCCTTGGGCACCAGGGGCCAGGAGCCCAAAACCCGAATTCTTGACGCCACCCGCCCCCACCTCCTACCACCGAGTTTTTTCCAGAATTTACAGCCTACTGT
>JABXKY010000236.1 GCA_013619005.1 Candidatus Bathyarchaeota archaeon
CCCTTGAGAAGGAGGCTTACCTCATCCACCTTCGATAATTGTTGGTATATCTCTTCCATGGTCTCCAAGTTCTCCTCGGCCGCAACCAGGTCTCCCGCTCTCAGCAGGTCCAAGGTCTGACGCCTGAGTTCACCCGGGACATCCGCTAATCCGAGGAGATAACTCTTGTAGTTTAGCCCAAGCAGCTCGGGGGAGGGGTACCCTTTCCCGGTGTTAAGTCCGAGGAGAATGCTCGCCTCGGCGTATTCCTGCCTGGCAGCCTCAACCGCCTCGTAGAAACCGATCTCCGTGAACTCCTTACAGTATTCTTTGATCTCCTCGAGGATGACGCTGGCTTCACCAATGTTGCCCTCGGCCTTGCCCAGTTCCCCGTTGTGGAGCAGCAGTATGGCCTGCTTGCTGAGCACCCTGGCCCTCCTCGCCCTGCTGTAGGCCTCGTCCCTTGCCTTCTCCCTAGCCTTTAGGTCCCCGGCAGCTTTCCTGATGATTTCCTCGAGCATCGGATCACTTCAGGCACTTCAATAGTTCCTCGTATGTGAGGTTCCCCCCGCTGAGGACGAGGGCCACTTTCTTTCCCTTTAGCTGATCCTTGAGCTTGATGGCTCCGGCCAGCGTGGCGGCTCCGGCTCCCTCCGCTATTGTGTGGCAGTGCTCCACGTATAGCTTGATGGCGTTTCTCATCTCGTCCTCGCTCACCAGTATGAACTCGTCGACGTGGTTCCTGAGGATTCCGAGGGGTAGCTCGAATGCGTTCCTGGTGGCTAAGCCGTCCGCGAAGGTGTTGGCGGTGGGGGTGGACTCGGGTTTGCCGCTGATGTAGCTCATGTGGATGCTGGGGGCGTTCTCTGCCTGCACTGAAACGGTCTTGACGTTTGGGTTCAGTGCCTTGACGGCTGTGGCTGTTCCGCCTGCGCCTGTCCCTGAGCCCACGGGGCTCACCACCACTTCTACGTCTGGGAGCTGCTGCATTATCTCGAGACCTATGGTTCCGACTCCTGCGATGAGGCGGGGCTCGTTACCGCTGTTTATGAAGAGGTAGCCGTGTTCCTCGGCTAGGCGTACGCCGTTCTCCACCGCCTCGTCAAAGTCCTTGCCATGCTCGTGGATCTGGGCCCCGTGGCTCCTGATGGCGGCCACCTTCATGGGGTTGGCCCCCACTGGTACGCAGATGTGGACCTGGACGCCGAACATCTTGCCGGCGAGGGCTATGCTCTGGCCGTGGTTGCCTGTGCTGGCGGTTATGACGCCTTTCTCTTTATCCTCGGGGGTGAGTTGGCTGATGAGGTTGATGCCTCCCCTTATCTTGAATGCTCCTGTGGGGTTGTAGTTCTCGTGTTTGATGTAGGCGGTGAACCCCAGGTACTCGTTCAGGGTGGGGTACGTGAATAGGGGGGATGGGTTGAGGTAGGGCTTGATTCGCTGGTGGGCAGCGATTATGTCTATTAACTCCGGGGCTTTCATGGGTTGATGAAGGCGTCTGGGTTTATCTTCGTTTCCTAGGGGGCTTGTACACGTGTATGCGGGGTCTCCCCTGGATGGTGTCCCTTGTGTAGGTGTGCTCTTCTCCTACGTGTTCCACGTCCTTCTTGTCCTCGGTGAAGTCGAGGACGGTTTTCATGTGGAAGTATGGGAAGTCGATGCCCGGTGTGTAGTAGTGCATGGGGATGATGATCTTTGGGGAGAGGAGGGCGATGTTGTCCTCTGCGAGGGGGATGTTGGCGCCGGTGTTTACCATGAGGATGTCAGGGGAGCCTATCTGGAACATCTGGCTGGGGCTCAGGTAGTGGCCCAGGTCTCCCAGGTGTGTTACCTGGATGCCCTCCATGGTCATGCTCCAGGCTACGTTGGGGCCTAGGCGTTTGCCCCTGTCGTCGTCGTGGTAGCAGGCGACGCCCCTGAGGCGCGCGGTGCCCACTTTTGCGTCCACTGGCTTTGTGTAGTGGGGGCAGTTGAAGAGGGGGAGGCCGTTGGCGTGGTCTTGGTGGTCGTGGCTGAGGGTCACGGCGTCGGCCTTGAAGTCCGGTGCGGGTAGGTTGAGGCTGGCTCCGTCGTGGGGGTCGGTGGCTATGGTGGTGTCCCCGTCGGTTACCTGGAATAGGCTGTGTCCGTGCCACCTGATGCGGAGCATGGTTTCTGTTGTGTGCTGGGTGTTTTTCTGTGTTGTGCAGGGGGGGTGCGTGGGGGTACCCCCCCTCCCCCCTTGGTTCAACGTCGTTTCAACATCGCTTGATTAGTTAGGTTTATATAACATGGTGTGTGTTTAATCGTACAACGTGTGTGGTAAACATCACAGGAGAAATGAGGGAATGAAGAGAAGAAACATAGTAACCGCCGTCGCGGCGGTAGCGGGAGGCGTCATCGCGGTGTCGCGGTTAGGTACAGGAATGTTCGGCTTGTTAAGCGGCGTCAACGTCGCGGTGTTAATAGCGGTAGCCGGCGTGGGAATCGGCAAGTTCCTGGACAACAGAGAGGACGAGAGGATGGGTTTCGCGGTCAAGGACGAGAGGACCCAGTTGATGGAGGGGCGGGCCAGTAGTATAGGGTTCCGGGTCGGTAACTATGTGTGGCTGGCGTTGATCTACTACGATTTCGTTGCGGAGAACTTTATGCCTTGGCCCATATTCGAGTCCCAGGAGATACTGCTGTTCGGGCTGCTCGTCAACCTGTGTATCTACTTCGCTGCGCTGTTCTATCACAGGAAAAGGGCGTGATAGCGTGCGGACGATCATCAAGATGCTCAGGGCCAGGGACGGGCTGACCCAGGCGGACCTAGCCAAGAAGGTTGGGGTGCGCAGGGAGACCATTAGTTTCGTTGAGAACGGGGAGTACAACCCATCGCTGCTGCTGGCGGTGAGGATCGCCAGGGTCTTCGGGGAGCCTGTGGAGGATATATTCCTCTACGATGACGGGGAGCTAGCCCTGTAGCCTGTGCCGGCCGTTTCTGTAGCGGGTGATGGTTACCCTGTCCCCGACGTTTACTCTGTCGTACTCGTGTAAGTTGATTCAACGCTTGTTGGTTATTTTCCATCACTGGTTCTGGGCTCTACTTGCCCCAGTATCCTCGTGCGTTGAGCCACTTACCGATGTAGACGAGGGCTAGCATGATGGGTACCTCCCAGAATAGGCCCATGGTGGTGCCGAGTGCCGCCTGTGACCCTATTCCGTAGAGGCTGATGGCGGTCGCGATGGCTATCTCGAAGTGGCTGCTGCTGCCTATGATGACGCTGATGATGGCCTCCCGGTAGGCAAGCCCGATGACCTTGGTGGCCAGGAGGTTGAACCCTACCACGATGACGAAGCCGAGGATCAGTGGCGTACTAACCTTGACTATGAGACCTGGGTTGTTGAGCAGCACGTCGCCGTTTAGGCTGAAGAGCACGACGAGGGTGGTTAGTAAGGCAATCATGCTGATCTTGCCGATGACCGGTTTGTAGGTCTCGTTGAACCAGGTCTCCCCTCTGGACTCTGTCAGGTACTTCTTGCTGATGTAGCCTAGAAGCATGGGTAGGCCGATGAACACAAGGACGGAGAGAACCAGTAGCCCCTTGTCGATGGGGATATTCTGGATGCCGGTAAGGAGGGTCACGATGGGCGCGTATAGAAACATGATGGTTACGGTGTTCAGGCTCGTGTTGATGACGTTCTGCTCCTGGTTCCCGTCTGCAAGGGAGCCCCACACGAGCACCATGGCTGTGCAGGGGCTGGAGCCAAGCAAGATGAGGCTAACTATGAGTTGGTCGTAGCCGACAAGGAAGTACCTTGCGAGGAGGACTGTGACTATTGGGGCCACGATCCAGTTGCTGAAGATTGTCAGGAAGATGGGTTTCGGGTTCTTCATTAGTTTCCGCAGCTCGGATAGCTGGAGGTTGAGGACGGCCGGGTACATCATCAAGAAGAGGCATAACCCGATGGGGATGCTTATCCCCCGTATCTGCCACGCGTTCAGTGCCACGCTTAGCCCTGGCATGGTCTGGCTTAGGATGAGGCCGGCCGCCATGCAGGCGGCTACCCAAAATGCTAGGTACTTTTCGAAGGCTCCGAGACTCTTTTCCTCAGTCACGTTGATCCAATTCCACTTTATTTGATGGAATATAAAGTTGGACTCATTTTATGGACGCAGTTTAGTCTTGCTTAATAACGGAAAATAGGGATCGCTTGGAAAATCAGCTGTGTTGGTTTGCAGCGTCCGATGCCTGATATCAACATCCGAAAGGCTCGTGATGAGTTGGAATCAGGAGAGGTGCTTCATGTTGGACACGAAACTCCTAAAAAACAGCGGATATTTAGTGTTTCAAGTGCTCTGGGAGGTGTTTTATCCTACTTTGGTAACTTTCAACACGATTTCTATGTCGGTAGACGGTAAACTTGAGAAATTCTGGATAACGGAGCTCACGAGGCCGGCCTTCGAGGACTGGCTTGAGCATGAGGAGCACCCGGTGGTCATCATCGGGATTGGGAGCATCGAGCAGCACGGCCCGCATCTTCCATTGGGAATGGACTCGCTGGCGGTGAAGGATATCATCCACATGGTGGCGAGTAGGTCGAACAGCGTCTGTGTTCACCCTTGCTGGCCGGGTTACAGCCCCCACCACATGGGGTTCAGGGGCACGATCACGTTCAGCTGGGAGACCCTTATGGGTGTCATGATGGATACAATTGGGTCCTTGGCGTACCACGGCGTTAAGCGGTTCATCATCGTAAACGGGCACGGCGGTAACACCCAGATCATGAACCTTGTGTCGCAGCAGGCGAAAAGAGAGTACGATGTCATGGTGTACGTGCCCACGGGCCCCGCTGGTACTGACCTGGCGAAAAAGAAGGCGGACAGGAGCAAGAGGTACTGGGACGTCCACAGTGGCACCAACGAGACAGGAACCGCCCTGGGCTTATTCCCGGAGCTTGTGGAGATGTGGCGGGTTCCGGAGGACTGGGAGCCCTCGAACAGCATCAACCCCGATGTGAAGGCGTTCCTGAACCCTGATAGGGAGGACTATGAGATGGTCAGTCAGTTGTTCAGGGCATCTTCGCAGCCTGACACTGATGATTTCACCAGTGACGGTATCTACGGTATGAACAGCCCCCTCGACGCCGATCCAGATGAAGCCAGAGCTGGACTGGAGGAGCGAGTGGAGTTCATGGTGGAGTTCATCCGCAGGTGGAAGGAGATCCCTACACCTCCTGCCTTCCAATAACCCCCCTTTTTGCGCGCGCGTGTTATTAGGCTCACTTTGGTTATCGGCAGGGCATGGGGTTTGTCGGAATAACTTACCCCAAGTATTTCTCAAGACCTGCCAGTACGCCTTCCCATGCCCGGATGTGCCAGGCCTTGGCCTCTTCCCATTTCTCTCCCTTGCCCCAGCCGCCATGGTGCACTGTTACATGGGTTTTTTCGCTGTCCACCTCGAAGGTTATGTGGACGAAAGTTATGGGAGCCGGGTCATTCATCGTCTCATTGAACATGTCTGGTCCCCTCCACTGGAACCCCAGGCTCGTCCTTGGTTTGATCTCGGTGATCTTGCATCCCTTGGTGCTCTGGTGGTCGTGGTTGGAGGGGTCGAAGTAGAGCTCGTATGGTCCCCCCATCCTTGGATCGATGTAGGCCTCGGGGCTGAACCAGTTTGTGATGTCCTTGGAGTCGGTCCATGTGTGCCATACTGTCTCTATGGGGGCGTTTAGGGTCAGCTTGAACTCCATGGTGGTCATGTATTGGTCTCTGAGGTTAGGTTACTTAATGGTAATGACTGAAAAGATAGCTGGTGAGACTAAATGTCGGCCACACTGGCTGTGTGTATCCATTTACTGCACACGCGTTCATTTATTCATTTGCGCAAGTGAATCTGTCATGGAGTCTGTCGTACCTCGTAACCCCTTCTTTTACGAGACCAAGGCCACGTGCCTTGAGTGCCAGTACCTGCACAGGCCCAACCCCTCCGAGGACGTTTACCTTTGCCTCTGTTCCTTGGAGAATATTCAACACGAGCTGGATTTCCCTGTTATCTGCTACGATTACGAGGACATAAAGCAGTCCTGGATGCCCATTTACTTGGCAGAAACCCAGAACTATACTTAATCACATTAGTTTTCAGGTCATTCAGCACGCGCGACCAAGTAGACTCCCATTGAAAATTAGTGCTTTCATAAGTATCACTTAAAAAAATGGGGAGATTAAAACTCCGTCCTCTTGAACCGCCAGATGGCGAGTCCTGTGAGGCCAATAGTGTAGACCGCTGTTGCGATGATGGGTAGATACGTTGGGAGTGACTGCCCCCTGATCAACATGATTGAGCCAATGTTCAGCATCTTGGGCAATACGTTAGGGAACCAGGGGAGGTAAGATCCTAGGAAACCTGCGAGGAGGTCCTGGATCATTACGACCATTATCCCGATCCCCATTATTGGGCCCCTTGAGTTAAAGAAGGCGCCCAGGGCCATTGTTAGGGTTATGTAGAATAACATGTGGAGTATCTGGAGCCCCATTGAGGCAAGGTAGGCTGTGATTGGTAGCGAATAGCCTAAGGCGTATGACATTATCCCGTAGCCGATTGAGCCTTGGAGTATTATTGCCACGACCAGGAGACCAAGTGTGTTGGCTAGGAGTTTGGACAATATGAAGGATGTCCTTGTGATGGGGTTTGAGAGTAACCAGGCCGCTGTGCCTGTCTGCTTCTCACCCACAAGAGCGCTCTGCATCACGATTATGGTGCCCACGGCGACGACCATGGAGAAGATACCGATGAAG
>JABXKY010000066.1 GCA_013619005.1 Candidatus Bathyarchaeota archaeon
ATCTAGGGCTACCGTATTTGACACTTAAATCTAACTCCGGATCCCCTTTCGGGGCAAGATGTTTACAGCTCCGATATGCTTATAAGTATACTTGTTAACAAGTAAACTTGTAAACAAGTAATCTGGTGATACGGTAATCATGCCACGCAAAACTGTCGCTATAAGGGGATTGGACACCGAGCTTTACACAGAAGTCTTCTCCATGGCAAAAAAAGATGGAAAGAACGTGGCTGATCTAGTCAACAAGGCACTCGACCAGTACATCAACAATGATGGACCTGAGGCCGTCGCATTTATGACCGGTGGTACATTATCTAACTCCGCGGAATTCATTCTAGCCATCGACGACGACGGTGAAATAAGCCTCTCCAAGGACGATATCAAGGAAATAGCCATTGAAATGGGTCCTTTCGCCATAGAGAGCAATGGTAGTCTAATATTCGAGAAAGACGTTGATAAAAACGCCCTAGCCCAGATCTCTAGGATACAGGTAAAGTCAGGTACAGTAAAGGTACCCAAGACGGCGTATGCACAATTCCTAATAAAGTGCAAGATACAAGGAAAACTCGACAAGTATTGAGATCCGTTTCTACGGTAGCAGTAGGGGTTCAAGATGGAAGCTTCGAGTCGTTCCAGCGAGGAGTAGTTAACCCCATTCAGTGCACCAGCCTTTGTTGTACACGTTTACAGGGGCCAGAGCTGCTGGACCTCAGGGTCGTCCCCATCACAGTGGACGGCCTTGACGCAGGTGTAAACATTGTAAACATCCTCAGGGACTGGGAGATGGATGTCATTATACTTGGAGGCGCTACGTTCGCTGGGTTCAACGTGGTGGACGTGGATTATGTTTACAGGGAGATTGGGAAGCCCATTATTGTCTATATGTCTAAGTACCCGGACATGGATGCCACGTTGAGCGCCCTACGAAAACACTTCCCCGATTGGAGGGAGAGGTGGAGGAGGTACGAGGCGTTAGGCAAGATACATGAGGTCAAGATCGGTGAACAGCCATTAAGTTACTTCGAGGTTGTCGGTGGATCAGTTGGATACGCTGAAAATGTATTGAAGGAGCAAGCCATTCACGGTAGGATGCCTGAGGCGTTGAGGCTCGCTGATCTGATCGCCAAGGGCACTAGTTCAGTCTTTCAAGATCCAATGGGAACTGGTCGTGGGTCTTGAGGTTGAACACTGACAGTACGCCTGGTGTGGGGTCCAGTTTCATCCTCTTCTGGTAAGGTGTCTGATCCTGGAAGCTGCCGCTTGAGATCAACGTGACACCCTTGTACTTCTTGGACTCGTAGATGTGAATATGCCCCATCACCACAACATCCGGGACGTGCTTCATCACAAGCCGGTCAACCTTCTCGGGCGCGATAGGGGTAGTACCTCCGTATGAGGGCGCTATGTGCCTGCATTTTAAGAGTAACTCAACAGCGTTCACTGGGTTGTGGAAATCGTGCCCAGGCGTAGAGCCTAGGATATCAGAGAGCGCTGTACCATGCGCTATCAGGATTCGCACGGTGTTCAGGTCAACATAAACTGGGTTGGGCGCCATGAGCACCTTAGGGTTGGCGTATAGCGATGGCGCGTAGCTCTCTGATATGACGGGTTGGGGGAGGCTTCGTCTTACCGCGTCGTGGTTGCCAGGTATGATGATTGTCTCAATGTGGTCAGGGAACTGCTCTATGAGCTTTGCAGCCTCCTCGTACTGTGCCTTCTGGGTGGTTATGGTGAGCTCCTCAAGTTGGTTCGGGTATATCCCTATCCCCTCGACGAGGTCCCCCGCTATCACAACGTACTTCACGGTTGACGCCAGGTTCTTGCTGGGTTGGGGACCGAGGTCCTGGTTGAGCCATCTGATGAACTTCTCGAACAGATCAGCCCTAAAATGCGTGCTACCAATATGAACATCGCCTATGAAGACAACCGATACCGGGTCATCGCTCCTATTGATATTATGCATGGGAATGTCAGGCCAGTAGAGCTCGTTGGCAACCATCATGTTCTCCCTGAAACGGGTGCCCTCGAAACATATCACTTGGTCCATGAGAATCTCCAAACCCTTCTTGACGTTCTCCTCGCCGCTGACCATCACTTGGGTAGCGGTATCCATGTCCTCAAGGTCTAAGAACAGGCGGTTGTTTCTGGCGCTCTTCTTCGTGACTATCCCCACTGCCTTGAACTTCGTCTTTAGAGGCAGTTTCAAAGCCTGGGCAATTGGGATGGCGTCCTTGAGGTCAAGGCGCTGCTTGATTATCGCCTCAAGCTGCTTGAACCTGCTGTTGAAGTAGTCAATGTACCCGTCCGAGCTTCCTATTGACTGGGTATCCTCGGATGAAAGAACCTCGAGCCTGTTCGCGGTCTTCGTAGCAAGGGCTGGCCTCACTGGCTTCCTCACATCTGGTTCCTCGGTGAGGAAACCTGCGTCGATAATGAAAATATTGGACTGCCCATTGGCCCTCCTAATGGCTCCCTCCATCAACAGGACGGCCTCTTCTACGGGCCTCTGGTTGAGGAGCGCGAAGGCATCAGGGGTGAGCTGGTAGCCCTCCGCCATCGCCTTTTGCACTATAGGCTGGAGTTCCTTGGACAGCATAGGGTGTTTACTTCGCCTTTATTACGTAGTCAGTCCTTGCAGGAGCGAAGGTCTCGATGATAACCGCTGGCTCATCGCCCTTCGTCACGAACTTGTGCTCCTCGTGCGGCGATAGAAACCAGGCCGCTCCTGGCTTTGCCTTGACTGTTTTATCCCTAGTTGATAGCTCACCTGCTCCTGAGATCAGGGTGCCCATCTGCTCGTGTGGGTGCTGGTGCCAATCAACGACGGCACCGGGGTGTATTACAATATAACATTGTGTGGCATGCATTCCGTTTCCAATGATACGGATATCTACTCCTTCAAAGGGCTCGAAGCGGGGAGCCTCGTCCCATGTGGTTGGCTGTACCATAGAACAGTGTAGGGGATTAATCCTATTTGAATTGTTAGAAGTTAAGAGTGGGCTCCTCGTTCTGCCCCATGATGAGCTCCCTGATCTCCTTCCTGATACTGTACCTGTACGGCATGCTGCTGGTGTTCCTGTCGATGTACCCCTTCTCGTAGAGCTTCTTCAGGAGCCTAGCGGTGTGCTCACGGGTCTTGCCGATGACGTCCTTTATCTCGGGCACGGTTCCCTCGCCAAGGTCCACTATCATCTTGAGGACCTCAAGCTCGGTGCCGGTGATCTGCTGCAGAATGTTATCGCCCTCCACCGGGATCGGGGCCGTAACCGGAACCTGCTGCACTATCCTGGGCTGCGAGGCTATCTTCTGGAGGTCCCCCCGCATGGACTCGATGCTGGTCTCAATGGTGTCGACCCTATCGGAGAGCTCCTTTACCTTCTCAAGTCCCTTGAGGGTCGCGTCTCCCGTTCCCTGCCCAGAGTTCATGGCCTCATTGGCCATGTACTTTGCCTGGAGCGCCTCGCTCTCAATCCTGTCAAGCTCGGACTCCATCCTCTTGACCTGCCTCGTGAACCCCGAGCTGATGTTCCGTACAGCGTCCTTACTGTCCTCGTACTCCTCCTGGGCCATGACGACGCGCTGGTACACTATGTAGCTTCCAACTATCATTACCACGAAAAGGGACAGGGTGGTGAACAGCATCTCCATGGGGCTACCTGATACAGACAGGGCAGGACAGGTTAATTACGTTATCTAAAATGGGACAATCCATGGGGTTTACTTGAATTAGTTATCAAGAAAACAATCACGATTTGTCTGGATTGTTTACTTGTTTACATGATTATTTTCAAGCTTAGAGTTTAAATTACGCAGTTCGACTAGAACTTGATACTCCTTGAACGGAAAGATCGAGGCCAAGGTCAACATCACTGGCAGGGTCCAGGGCGTCGGCTTCAGGCCCTTCATCTACAGGATGGCCGTCAGGAACGGGCTTCTGGGATACGTCATCAACTTGGGTGATGCCGGCGTCGAGATCATAGTCGAGGGCACCAAGGACTCGATCTCAAGGTTTCTATATGACGTCATGGAGAACGCCCCAGAGGTATCGGATATCGAGGACATCATCAGCGAGTTCCGTCCTTTCAGGGGCAGGTTCAACAACTTCATTATCGACAAGAGCAGGTCCATGGGAAACGTAGCCTCAGGCATATACCCGCCTGATATCGGTATCTGCCCCGAGTGCCTAGGGGACATGGATGACCCCCGTGGAAGGTGGTACGAGTACCCGTTCACCGCCTGCGCCTGGTGCGGCCCCAGGTTCACGTCCGTCAAAGCCCTCCCCTACGACAGGGAGAGGACGCACATGCACGACTTTCCTATGTGCGAGCACTGCGAGAAGGACTATTATGACCCCCTGGACAGGAGGTTCGATGCCCAGGGTATCACGTGCAGTATCTGCGGCCCTAGGATGAGCCTGCACGACTCATCAGGTGAATCAGTGGATGCAAGGGACCTGTTCACGGAAACAGCGAAGCTCCTAATGGAGGGCAACATTATCGCGGTTAAGGGGATAGGGGGCATCCACCTGGCCTCACTGGCCACGAGAGACGATGTTCTGGAGGAGTTCAGGCGGAGGAAGGATCGCAAGAACCAGCCATACGCCTTGATGTCCCCGGATATGGACTCCATCCGATCTTACGCATTGATGAACCCAGTCGAGGAGGCCCATATCCAGGGCTGGAAGAGGCCCGTTGTGCTGCTTAGGAAGAGGCACAGGGTTATCTCAGAGCTGGTTGCACCGGGCCTGGATACTGTGGGAGTTATGTTACCATACACGGGGATCCAGACGATGCTCTTCAAGCGTCTCGACGAGCCCGCCCTCGTCATGACCAGCGGGAACAGGCGCGGGTTGCCCATGGCTATCACCAACGAGGCCGCGTTCAGTGAACTCGGGGGTCTAGCTGACTACTTTTTGCTCCACAACAGGGAGATAATCAACAGGTCAGATGACTCGGTCCTCCGGGTAATACGGGGAAAACCCGCTTTTACACGTCGGTCACGGGGATACGTGCCTGACCCAATCAATATCCCGATAAGCAAAGGGATAGGGTTCGCTTTCGGCGCCGAGTTGCGAAACGCTGCCGCAATCGGAACCAACGGAAAAGTGTTCATGACCCAGTATCTCGGCGATATCACCAGTCTTGAGGGTGTTGAATCCGAGGAGAAGGCAATTCAGGCAATGCGTGACCTCTTGAATATCACGTGTAACCCCGATGTGATTGCCTGTGACCTCCATCCGGACTATATGACATCACAGATGGCCGAGGTGATGTCACAAGAGATGGATGTACCGCTAGTGAGATCACAGCACCATCACGCCCACATCATATCGGTGATGGCTGAAAACGACATTAAAAACGAGGAAGTTCTTGGAATTGCCCTGGATGGGGCCGGATACGGCGAAGATGGGCAAATTTGGGGCGGAGAGGTGTTAAAATCAACATATTCAGGCTATAAAAGGGTTGGTCAGCTTGAATACGTCCCTATGCCCGGGGGAGACCTGTGCGCTTATTACCCTTATAGAATGCTGATCTCGTCCCTCACAAAGCAGTTATCGGACGATGAGATCCGTGACATCACAGTGAATCACATAGATTCAGCTCTGCCTCACGGCTCACAGGAACGTGATATCATACTGAATCACGCCAGAAGAAAGGATATCCTACAGACTTCCAGTAGCGGAAGGTTCCTAGACTCCATCTCGGCTCTAATTGGCTTATCGTATAACAGAACATATGAAGGTGAGCCCGCCATGTTATTAGAAGCCCTTGCGCGTAAAGGAACCCCTGACACCGTAAACTTTCCTCCTGAAATAGTGAATAAAGGCGGTAAATATATCCTTAATACCTCAAATGTGCTTAAATATCTAATAGATAAAGATAATAGACATAAAAAAGAGGATGTAGCGGCTTTTGGTCAAAAATATTTGTCCAATGGATTCACAGAGATAGTGAATTGTCTGGGGGATTCAACGGGGATTAGGAAAGTTGCGTTGTCGGGTGGAGTTTTCGTTAATGATTACATCACTGCAACTATCATTGATAGCTTAGAAACCGATGGTTTTGAGGTGTATAGGAACACATTGGTACCCCCTGGGGATGGTGGAACGGCCTTAGGTCAGGTCGTTAAGGCGTTACATCACGTGATATGATGTGATATCACACCATCTTGATGCTGGTGGGTGAGGCGAGTTCCGATATTCCTGCCACAAGTTCTTCTTCGAATCTTGCGAGGTTTATGGGGTCTAAATTAAACTCGCCGGACTCGATTAATGTAGCGTATTCTTTTAATTTTTCAGCTAAAACATAATACTCTTCAAATGGGCTCTCGTCGAATACTCCCATATAACTCAATAAAACCACCGTAAAAATACTTGATATAACATTCCTACGAGCCTGGGCCAATGAACGGCTAAAAGAGCCTCTACTAACTTTTTTATGTCTAAACAAGGTTTTTTGATAAAAAGAAATCTTTTTATCAGACATTATGTCCGTAAGGAGATCGATAATAAGTGTTTCAAACTGTGTTCTTGTCAAATGGCTGTTTTTAAGTAATAAGCCGGTTAACGGATCTTGAAACGTTTTTTCAATGATATTTTGATAGGATTCGTCACTCATTTTAGTTTCACTCTAGTCGTTTCCACATTACATCGGATTAAGTTTGTGTTGACAAAGT
>JABXKY010000366.1 GCA_013619005.1 Candidatus Bathyarchaeota archaeon
GTATAAAAGATACTACATGTGGATCATGGGTTGCTGTTTTCCTCGGGTACGCCGAGCCTTTGCGCTAGTTCATACTTTTTCGCGCTCAGTAAGGGACCTGCCGCTGCGGTAGCGGGACCTATCGAGCCCACCCCTATTCTCTCATGCATCTCTGACTTGTACCGTTCATAGATCTCGTCCCTGTTCGCAGGGTCACGGGTGAGCTCCTCCATCGCCCTATCGATGAGCGTGTTGGCTAGTTCCTCGAGTTCAACGAGTCTCTTTGATATGTACCTCGCCGTGATGTCCTCCCCCGTCTCGAGGTCTATGACCTTCTGGACCATATCCTCTTCGCGTATTTTCCTACTCATTCGCCGTTCTCCTAGTCTAGGTGGGCTGGTTCCGTGACCATGGAACGTTCATCCATCTGGAGTGTCTCGGTCTCCAGGACTTTTATCACCTCGCCCTCCTGGCTTATCAGCGCAGTCTGCCTGTTCACGAACTCCAAGGGAGGGTTGTCCGGGTAGATCGTGAACTCCGTGGTGATGGATTTAACGTAAACGTACGTCACCTTCCACACCTTTCGCCCATCATGTGCCGTCTCCACGGGGCTCCCAATCTCCTCTATGTGTGCGCGCGCGTCCCAGATGGCCGCTGCCTCCCGTATGTGTCCCAAGCCCCTCATCTACCTCGATACGCCTCATAACGATGTCTCTCAGCTGCGCCTCAGTGAACAAGTGAAGTCATCTCCAATACAGTATCGCCGGGTAGTAAATGTTGAGGGCGAATCGAGCGCACGCGATCAAACCCGAGACGAAAGCATTAGATCACGATGGGCTGGGTCAGTGCATGTATGGAGGGGTATTCGTAACCAATAATAACCCTCATGCCATTTTTTACACGAGAGGTCTACTCAGAAAAGGCTGTACAAGTCACCGGACAATCGAATGATAGATGGAATATGCGGCGGTATAGGTGAGTACCTGGACGTCGACCCGACCTTAGTAAGGATTTTCTGGCTTATTTTCACGTTCGCCGGGGGAGCGGGATTGATAGCTTACATAATAGCCTCATTCGTGGTGCCTGAGAGACCCATAGTGGACGTGTACTGTCCGAGCTGTGGAGCAGTAAACGAGCAAGGAGCAGATTACTGCCGCCAGTGCGGATCAAAGCTCAAGTAGATGAGACAAGAACCTTTCTATACTTTCCTTACAAACGATTAACCGAGTAAAAAATGGTATACTGCCCAAAATGCGGCGCCCAGAACAATGACGAAGCAGAATATTGTGAGGGATGCGGATCAAATTTAAAGTCCCCAGGCTTGAGAAGACCTGCCCCGTCGAGCCCGGTTGTGGGAATAGTCTTCGGAGCGATAATTATTTTCATCGGGGTGATTACCGTGCTGGGCAGGGACTTTGGCACAATGATGGGAACCTGGGGCGAGAACTTTGGGGATTACATGGGCACCTGGGGGGAGAACGTCGGGCGCTTCTTCGCGGAATGGGGAACAAACTTCGGTCAATCCTTCGGGGCATTGGTGCTGATCCTTATTGGTCTGGTCATAGTGTTTGCCCAGTACAATCGAAGCAGGTAACATCATCATCTATGCAATATTCTGAAAAATAGTAAAAAATTAAGATTGGTTGGGTTTTTAGCCTGAGTGCGCGCGCACCCTGTTCTCCGCTAATCTTGGAATAATAGATCGTAATCATCTAGGACTCCATAGATCTTAACGATGGACTCGTAGACCATTTCCTCGCTCTTAGCCCCGGTGCAGACCAGCTTACCGGACGCAAATAGGAGAAGAACCGTCTTGGGGTCCTTCATGCGGTAGATGAGACCTGGGAACTGCTCAGGCTCGTACATCACGTTGTCCAGGATATCCGCCGCGGTCTCTAGGTCGATGGACCCGTGGAGGTTCGCCGAGGCAACCATGTTCTGTATCGTAATAGTTGGCTTGCCCAGGATGATGATTCCGTTGTTTTTTAGCTCGCGGACGACCTTGTTGACCGCCCTTCGGGCCATCTTCTCGGACTTTGCCCCAGTGCACACCATCTTTCCTGAACCGAAGATTAGCGTGGCTGTCTTCGGCCTCTTGAGCCTGAAAACTAGACCTGGGAACTGTTTCGGCCTGTACTCGACGTTCCTGAACACCTTCAAGATGGCAAGCAGGTCGATCTTCTGGTCGAGGCTCGCTGAGGCTACTACGTTCACTACGTTGATGTCCAAGTCCTCGGGGTTAACTATCGGTTCCTCTGTCATTTCTTTTTACTCCGCGTGTGTTCAAACTCCTTTTCCTTACGGGCAATGTGGATTGAACAATCTTCATAAGGATACATTCTAAGGGGTTTAAATACGTCACGGTGAATTCTACGGTTTTTTTCGCGAAAAAGTTCTCTGGGTCTCAATTTCTCTTGAGTCAAGGTTTACCTGTTGCGTGAAATTCTATCATCGAACAGAGCAATGGGTTAAATAAAAATAAAATGTAGAGTGCATGCCTTCAGCCCCGTCTTATTCCATGTCAAAGATTCCGTCTGGTTGTTTGATCCTGAAAGATGAATACTGAATTGATCCCTTTTTACTTTGGTATGGTGAACGCGAAGGGTGTCCCCATCCCTGGGCCCTCTGACTCCGCCCATATCTCTCCCCAGTGAAGCTCGATTATACCCTTGCTGATGCTTAAGCCTAGCCCTGAGCCGTGCCTGGCGTTGGTCACCCATATGTCAGGGAATGGCGTAAATAGTATGGGCATGTCCTTCTAGGATATGCGCGCGCGACATTTTTTCACCTGTGTGGAACAGGGGGTATGGCCTAGTTGATCTCACAGATGTTTTTCTGGATCCCCAGGACCCTGTCTATCTCCTCTTCCGTGTTGAAGAAGTGGGGCGAGACCCTGATCCCGCCTACGCCTCCCGTGTACCTGTGCGCGACCATGACGCCCTCCTTCTTCATGGCCTCGTAAGACGCGGCGTTATCCTCGTACCTGTCCATGGTGTACGTCACGATCCCTGCCCTCTTTTCCTTCTCGTGGGGAGTGTTGACCTTTAGACCCAGGTCCTTCAGCCCATCAATCAGGTACTCGCTGAGGCCCAGCACCCGCTTCTCGATCCCGTCAATCCCCAGCTCGTTGAAGTACTTGAGGCTCGCGTGGAAGCCGCACTGGGCGTCCTCCCCGACGCATCCCGGGTCAAACCTCTCAGCGGTCTTCACGAGGGGGCCGCTCCAAGACTCGATATTATCATGAACTGGCTTGTCCCACGGTGCGTAGGACCACTGGAAGTTCTCGTAGACCCTCCAGTAGAACCTGTATGACGGCTCGTACTCCTCCACGTGTCTCGGGTTCACGTAGAGCGCCGCGGCCCTCCCGGACGAGCACATCCATTTCTCGCCTCCGAACACCAGGAAATCAACATCCTCCTTTGATACATCAACATCGACGGCGCCAACCGCCTGGAACGCGTCATCCAGGACCAGTGCGCCGTGGTCGTGGGCGGTCTCCGTGATGGCCTTGACGTCGTGCCTCAGCCCGCTGGTCCACTCGACCCTGTTGAGGCACACGATCTTGGTCTCGTCGTCAATCACCTTCTCAAAGTCCGATAGATCGATGACTCCATCCCTGTTATTTATCCGCCTGATCTCTGCTCCCTGGTATCCCACCCACGGGTACACCGAAGACGGGTAAGAGAGGTCGGTCAGGACGATGTTATCCCCTTTCCTTGGTTGAACGAGGCCCGCGACGATGTTAACGCCTTGGGATGCCCTGTGGACAAGGGCGACGCTTTTCTCGTCGCAGTGGATGAGGTTGGCGACCTCCTCTTTGGCGTTGGGTAGGTCGACGTATTGGAGGTTCTCCCTGTCATTCCACCAGCCCACAACCGCCTCCTTGACGTGTGACAGAAGGGGTCCCGTTGCCGCCGAGTTCAGGTACGCCTGTGTTTCGAGGACGGGGAAATCCTTCCTGACCTTTGAGATGTCCATGGGTAGGCTTGTTCACGAAGTTATAAAGCGGTTTAGACCACCTTACCCTATCATGATGAAGCTCTCCCTGATGAAACGGTTCTACGATACCGTCGATGATAGGCGCAGCCCCGTGCTGGACGAGATAGCCGGGAGATGGTTTGAGTCATATGAGGCATTTATGTATCGGGCCAGCGCCAACTTCGTGGCGAGGGTGGTCCACGGGGACTCGACCTACTTCCTCAGGTTCAACCACGAGACCGAGCGTAGTCTGGGGCACATAGAGGCTGAGCTGAAGTACATCAATCACCTGATAGCCCATGGAGTCAACGCAAACCGTCCTGTTCCCTCCTTGTTGGGGAACCTCGTCGAATGCGTTGACACGGGTCTAGGGGTCTTTCACGCGGTTCTTTTCGAGGAGGTGATTGGCGAACACATCGAGTCAGATGAGCTGGGCCTCAACGGCTTCAGGCTGTGGGGCGGGGCCCTCGCGAGGGTCCATGAGGTAGGCGGGGGTCTTGAGGTCAGTGGGGCCCCGAGTTGGTCAAGCCATTTGGATGTCATCATGTCAATCGCAGGGGATAACCCGGGTCTTCTTCCCGAGGCAAAGAAACTCGAAGCGATCCTATCACAGTTCAACCAGACGGGTAGCTATGGTTTGGTCCCCTTCGATTTCGAATTGGACAACATCAAGTGGGTGGGTGACTCGCCGGGCTTCGTGGATTTCGATGATTTCTGCTACCACTGGTACGCCGCTGACATCGCATACGCGTTAAGGGACCTATACGGCGACAGGACGACGGGTTTCGACCCCGATGACCCCCGGTTCAAGGCTTTCATCGAGGGTTACAGGGGGGTCAAAGGCATACCTGACGAGGAGCTGGAGCGTATCCCCGTGTTCATCAGGCTCCACAACCTCTACACGTACTCCCGAATCCATTGGGCGTATGAGGACGAACCCGGGCAAGACGAGCCCGACTGGGTGGTGAACCTCCGTGGTAAACTCAGGTCAAAGAACGAGTCCTACCTGAGGGATATCGACGAGAGCCCTCTCTAGGCTCTGGACTCCCATTCCTCTCTTAGAAGTGACAGCATGTAGAGGTCAACGTATGCCCCCCGCTCATACTCGTAGGACCTCAGCAGGCCGTCCCTCTGGAACCCCTGCTTCTCTATCAGCCTCAGCGATGCCTCGTTCCTGGGGTCCACGAGTGCCTGCACCCTGTTGAGTTCCAGGTTCCCGTACATGTAGTCCAGCATCCCGACGAGGGCCTCCGTCATGTACCCTTTCATCCAGTGGCTCCTTGACAGCTTGTAACCTATCTCGGCCCTTCTGTGCTTCTTCTTGTACTCGTAGAACCCTATCTCACCGATGAGGTCATCCTCGCCCTTCAGCGTGATGACCCAGCGAGTCCCCGTTCCCTCCTTCCAGATCTTGAGGAACCACTCGATCTCGTCCCTTGACTGCTTCTCCTCCGTGAACGGCTCCATCCCGTAGTAGAGCATGACCTCGTCGTCTTGGCTGAGCTCAAGCAAAGGCTGGACATCATCGTATGTGGGCTTCCTGAGGGTGAGCCTATCTGTGTGGATAACAGGGAACTCGGTCAACGTGCATCCTTCATCGAGAGCCTAACTCCCAATGTAAAGTCTTCGTCATGATATATGAGAGCCCAGACCCTTTGCTACATGATTGTTATGAAGTTCAAGACACCGATGTTCGGCGTCCACCACCAGCCGGAGGGCAGGGACTGGGAGCACATGAAGTACAACGCCAAACTTGTGGAGGACAGCGGATACGACCTATTCACGGTAACTGACCACCTCATGAACATGGCGAACCCCAACGGGCCATATAACCACCCACTTGAGGCATGGACCCTGCTTGCTGGGCTTGCAGCCGTGACCGAGAAGATCAGGCTGGCCCCTCTGGTCTCATGCTACGGTTACAGGAGGCCCACGGTGCTGGCTAAGATGGCCACCACGGTGGACATCATCAGCGGGGGCCGGCTCATCTTCGGTATAGGAGCCGGCTGGCACGAGGCCGAGTTCAAGGGGTACATGGGAGGGTTCCCCAGCGTCCCCAGGAGGCTGTCCGGCCTCAAAGAGACCCTTGAGATAGCCGTGGGCATGTTCAGCAACGAGAGGTTCAGCTACGATGGCAAGATGTACAAGGTGGACAACGTCCTGAACAGCCCGCAGCCGGTGCAGAGACCCGTGCCCGTCATGGTGGGGGGCGGAGGGGAGAAGCGGACCCTCAGGTACGCCGCAAGGTGGGCTGACATCAGTCACTTCTTCGTGGGCGACGTCAAGTCACTGAAGCACAAGCTGGGTGTCCTGAAGGGGCACTGCGTCAGGGAGGGAACCGATTTCGATGAGATCGTCAAGGGAACAACCTTCAGGGTGGTACTGGGCTCCGAGTCGGAGATCAACGAGAAGATGGAGGCGAGGGGCAAGGAGTACCACCTACCCGTTGAGCCCATGAGGCGCAGGCTCGGGGCCGGGGCTGGGCGGACACACGAGGTGGCGGACAGGCTCAAGGAGCTGTTCGATAACGGCTTGGGGCTGGCTACCCTGAGCTTTATCTCGGGCGATGATATTCCGGTCTTCGCCAAGGAAGTCATACCGCAGCTGCGGTAACTCCCTAATACCACGACCCTCCTATCTCACATATGGAAAACGCTGTGAGAAAAAAGGCTCTTTTGTTCACAGCTCTCGTGTTTTTCCTTTTGTTGCTCCAGTTAGCGTACCAGACGATGAACGACAG
>JABXKY010000356.1 GCA_013619005.1 Candidatus Bathyarchaeota archaeon
TAGAGTTCTGGAAGATGGGCGGAGGGTCGCAGAGGAAATGTTAGCCCGAAAAAACCAGCCAAAAGAACCAGTTTTACTCGAGGAAGATTTCCTGGAATAGCAGCATCGACGCCGCGATGACCGCGAGCATAAACGCGAACAATAGGCGTAGCTCCGGGACCGTGGCCATGATGCCCTCCCCTGCGAGTATCTTTGCGCATGCCTGGATGCCCGGTAATAGGATTGGCACGCTGACCGGGAAGAACAGGAACGCGAGGAGCAGGTTCTTTCCCTCCGAGTACATGAGCACAGCCGACATCATGGAGCCCATCAAGGCGAAATCAACGGCTCCGATCGTGAAAATAACTACAAGTCCAGGAATGAGAGATGTACTCAAGTTAAGGAAAAGCAGGGACGATAAAACAAGTGAAAGAAGCACTATCACGAGGGTAATCATCCCGTAGATCATCTTTCCCGCCAGAATCGCCGTGGGCGGGCAGGGGATGCTCCTCAGTCCATCGATGGTCCCGCGGTCAACCTCCCGGGCGAAGCTCGTGGTGAGCACCAGGATGCTGGCGAAGAATATGACCACCCACATGGCCGCCGAGATTACAAGTGGGTCAAGCCTCAGGATGGTCCTCCACGAGAAGCTGCTTACTATTATTGATGAGAGAGTGAAGGCGATGATGGATAAAAGCTCGTGAGGCCTCCTGAGTTCCACGATGATGTCCTTTCGGGCCAGCTTGAATGCGTGGCTCAGCGTGCTTTCGCTCATCTCAGCTCCACGTCCCTCTCGATTAATCCACGCCGTATGTAAATCGACCTGTGGCAGAAGCTGTTGATGAGCTCGGGTGTGTGAGACGTGGTGATGATGGTCTGGTCCTTTAACCCGTCCATGTACTTTGCCAGCGCCCCTGATGTCTCCTGGTCAAGCCCCGCAAAGAACTCATCCAGCAGCAGAATCGGTGGATCACCCAACAACGCTCTTGAGATGTCGCCTCGCTTCCTGAGCCCATATGATAGGTGCCCGGTCTTGGTGTCCTTCCATCTCTCGATGTCCGTTATCTTGAGGACCCTCTCGAACTCTGATTCAGCAGCATTGATGAAACTGCCGTAGAACCTTAGGTTCTCCAGGACCGTTAATTCATCGTACAGAAAACTCCTATGCCCAACTATCCCGATGTTTCTCTTGGCCTTTTCACGGTTCGAGTGAGCGTCCTCACCCATTACGAGGACCTCTCCCGATGAGGGAACCATCTGGGTCGCTATTATCCTAAGAAGGGTGCTCTTACCGGCACCGTTAGGGCCGAGAAAACTGGTTTTCTGTCCTTCCGTGAAGTTTAAGGAAATACCACGAAGAGCCTTGATGTGCCCAAAATCCTTGGTGACGTCAACTACCCTCACGACATCGGTCATCGCAGATACCTTACTACTTCTTGTAGAACATGGTTATAACTAGATAACCTATTCCAAGGGCCGCGATGCCCATTGCTGCAAGGAACACATGTGAGAGCCCAGAGTCCTCCTCTTCGCCCTCGTACTTTGATGGGCACTTTACGAGAAGCTCCTCTGACTCAATCTCACCGTTAGCCCCCAGTTCACCGAGGACCACGACGCTGTTTCCCTCATCCTCCATGTTATTGGGGGGTATGCCCCTGTAAGTGACCTTGATACTGCCGCCCGTTTCATCCATGAGAACAAAGTTGAGTCTCCCGTCGTTCGTATACTCCAACGAGCCGGGCTCAACCACGCCGATGACCTGCAGGCTCTTTCCGGTGTATCTTGAAGGATCGGCTGCTACATCGGCAACAGCGATGTATGGATTCATGTAGTTTGCCATGCTGTCGTAAGCGAGCCCTATGCTCACCGCTAATAAAACGGCGATTAGTATGTGCTTGTTTGTGATCTTCATCGTTATTCCTTCGCTAGTTTTTTATCGAGATCTGCGTTTGCCCTCCAGACCCAGGCGATGTAACCGATGGTCCCCACTAGGTAGAGACCGAGAACCTGATAGACTTGGGCTGGTATTTACATCTCCTCCATCATTCGACTTTTAACCTCATCGAGTTTCATCCTCCTGTCGTACGT
>JABXKY010000139.1 GCA_013619005.1 Candidatus Bathyarchaeota archaeon
CTCAGAACGCTGAGTCTGTGATCAACGAGAAGGCGGATATTGGTTATGGTTGGGGTGCGAGGGGCGTAACATTCGGTAAACTCATGAGCATGTACTACCTGTTCGGCTCCGTTTTCCATGAGAAAGGGTACGCCATCGGGGCTAAGATGATGGAGGAAACAGACAAGTTACCCGAGCTTCTTCCAGCTATGATCCCAAGAGCAAGGGAGGTCGCTAGGAAACAGGGTCTCGAGTTAAAGGACCATGACAAGATATTCGTCCTTGGAGGAGGAATCAACTGGGGGCTCACCTACCAGTTCGCCCTCTGTACCCTGATGGAGATGTGCTGGGTTCACGGTATTTCCGTCAACTACAGCGAGTTCAGGCACGGTGCCCTTGAACTGTTCACCGAGGGGGCTGCAGCGATATTCCTGAGGGGTAAATCGGATCAGAGGAGGATCGAGGATAGTATTCTCGAGTTCTCAAAGGAGAACGGCGTCAAGAGTGTTGTTTATGACTCCCAGGGGCTTGATGTTGATAACTTGCTGACTCCTTTCACCTTATTCATGGAGGTGGAGTGGCTTAGTTTCTATCTTAGCTTGGCCAAGAACCGGCGTATGGGCTCGTGGCGTTTCTACGACAAGGTGAAGTTCTAGGGGTCTCCGCCCCATCCGCCCAGTCTTTTACATATCTCCCGTGCAGCTATGTGTCCTTTTTTGATTGATTCCTGTAATGTGTCTCCCTTTAGGTATGAGACAAGGAATCCTGCTATGTAACTGTCTCCTGCTCCGAGGGTGTCAACCACCTCAACAGGCATGGCTTCTCCTCTGTAGATGTTCTCGCCGTCGTATACCATGGACCCGTGTTGCCCCATAGTCATGACGACTATTCCGGGGGTTTTCTCCTTGAGTTCCCTCAGGGCTTTTTCGGGGGATTCTCCTTTTTCTATTAGGTGGCTTCCGCTGAAGAATGATAGGTCCAAGTAGGGCATTATCTCGGTCCTTGGGTCATTCAGTTGTCCACTAAAGTCGCAGCTTATGATCGCGTTTGTGTTTTCCTTGAGTTTCTGGACGTGTTCTCTTCCGAAACCCCACACGGTGAAGTGTATAAGGTCGTAGGTTTGGGGTTTAGGTATTTTTTCGTATGGGAGTACCGTGTTTTCTTGGACGCCCTCGATGTAGTCATCGAAAACCCTGTCTCCGTCACGGATGAGAATCTTTGTCACCGCCGTGATGCCGTCTTTAACCATTACGTTACGGGTTTCCATGTTTTGTTCCTTGATCTGCTCCAACATGTACCTGCCGTTGTCGTCGGTTCCCACTATCCCAACATAATCTACGTCAATGTCCGAGTATCTTGATACATACACGGCGAAATTCAATGCGTTACCGCCCGGGTACTTCTTGCCCAGCTCTACGTAGTCGTCTATGCAGTTGTCACCTACACTCAGTACCCTCAAAATCATCCCTCAAGTTTATCAAATGACTCTACCTCGGCTATATAGATTCGTTATGGAGCTTATTGATGCCATAAAGGGAAGGCGGAGTATCCGTGAGTACAAACCGGACCCCGTTCCCCGGGAAATGATTAAGGATATTCTTGAGGCGGGCAACTGGGCGCCCAGCGCCAAGAACGGCCACCAGTGGAGGTTCACCGTCCTCACCGGGGACTCTAAGAACAGGTACAACGAGATGTTCAGGGACACACTGAACATGTTCATCCAAAAGCAGGGGAGAGACGAGGCAGGCAGCGCCCCCTGGACCCTTGAGGTCATGCAGGAGGCGCCCGTGGTGATCATCGTCTGGAACACCAACGATAACGGATGGATCTCAGAGGAGCAAAGCGTAGCGGCTGCTATCCAGAACATATGTCTGAGAGCCCACGATCTTGGTCTGGGCAGCCTCTGGATAGGGGACGTGTTCTACGCCTACCCGGAGACGAGGGCGTACTTCGGCAAGGAATGGAAGCTGTCCGGGGCGATAACGCTGGGATACGCCGCATCAGAGGGCAAGGTCCCCAAGAAGAAGTCCCTTGACGAGGTCGCCGAGTTCCTCGAATGACCTATATCCGACCGCCTGTCCCTTTTTTGGGATAATCAATGGAGCTAGACAAGGCTATATTGGAGAGGCGCAGCTGCCGCAGCTATGACAAGAAAGCGGTAACCGAGATGCAGCTCAGGGAGATTCTGGAGTACGGCATCTGGTCCCCCAGCGGCACAAACAGCCAGCCGTGGAGGTTCGACGTCCTCATGGGAGATGCGAAGGACGAGTTCATAGCCGTCATGCGTGAGAACATCGAGAAAAAGAAGGCGGACTTTACTGAGCAGCAGATCAATATCTTCGAGTGGAGCGCATTGAGCCTGGACAAGGGCTCAGCCATCTATGTTGTCTGGGACAAGAACAAGACATGGGCTAGCCCCCAGAGCATCGGGGCCTGCATACAAACCATGATGTTGAAGGCCCAGGGCATGGGGCTTGGCACACTCTGGGTCGCGGCGTCCGTGTTGCGGCAGATGAGTACAAGAGGATGTACGGGAGAGATGACTTGGACCTCATCGCGGCAGTCGGTGTCGGGTACCCATCGGCCAAGATGGCCGGTAAGAAGGGGCCGCCGAGGCTCCCGGTGGACGAGGTAGCGGAGTTCCGCTCCTAGTTTCAGCCATCAGGGCTTCAGAGCGTTGATGATTCCGTCAATAACGCGTACGGAAGTCGTCCTTACTGAGCTGTGTTTGTGCACCGCAAAACCGGTAACCATACCGCTTTTTGTACTTTTTTTGGACACAATCAGGGTTGTTCTGGGGCTGGTTTTGGTGAAAGACGGTTGTTTTCGCCTTCTCCCCTCATATTTTGTAAACACCACTTTTGTTCAAAACCATCTCGAGGTAATGTTTCATGTCAGCCATACTGGAAGTATGATTATGTAATATCACGACGAGACCATGTGGATAAGGAAGTGATTAAAAAACGCGTCTTTTTAGATTACGAACTTGTGGGAGTCTTCTTCCTCTCTCTGTTTGCCCAGGCCCTTCTGTAGGCCGCTGTCTGTGATCTCCTGGTCGTACTGGACGAACCTTGACACCATGTCTATGAGCTGGTCGCTCATCTCTAAGAGTTCCTCCTGTGTGAACTGGCTCATTATCTCCGGGCTGTTGACCCACTGCATCCAGCCTCCTAGGCTCTGGCTGAGGGCCCCGAAGCTGAACCTCATGCCCTTGACCAGGTCGAGCCTGTCCAGGTCCCTCTGGTTTTTCAGTTGTTCAAGCTGTTCTAGTGTTTTCTGCAGTCTGTCGTTCCAGCTTACGTTCATTTTCAGTCTCGGTATCTAGGATTTGGCTTGTAATAAGATGTGTGGGTCATGTCATCATTTAAATTGGGGGTAGAGGGGATATTGTCTGGTTGCCGGGGTCGCTTAGCCTGGTATAGCGCCAGCCTGGAAAGCTGGTGTCCGTTTCGGACTCAAGGGTTCGAATCCCTTTCCCGGCGCCACCTGTTTTAAGGCAAGATGATATGTTTCTAACATGAAGTCATTCAATGTTCCCGCGTGGGAGTTTTATGGGTGGAGCCCTGAATCTCTGAGTTTTCCAGACGGGTGGGTTGTTCATGAACAGAGGATGAACGGTCACAGCGCCCCAAGGCTCTCCGAGTCAGAGATAACGGAGATACTGATGAACCCGGTGGGTACTGATCCATTGGAGGAACTAGCGAGAGGCAAGGAAAAATGCTGTATAATCTTTGATGATATGACGCGCCCAACAAGACAATCGCAGATGCTGCCTTCTGTGCTGGAGCAGCTGCATCGAGGAGGGCTCAGTGATGATCAGATAGTCTTCATGATGGCTACCGGTGCTCACCACGGACGCCTGTTATTTGATTTCCAGAAAAAACTGGGCAAGGATATCCCTGAACGCTTCAACGTGTTCAACCACAACTGCTACGAGAACCTAGTAGACCTGGGTAAGACGTGCAACGGAACCCCTGTTCACATAAACCAGGAGATCATGAGCTGCGACCTAAAGATCACGTTGGGCGCCATGATGCCCCATTTCGGGTACGGTTTTGGTGGGGGGAGCAAGATGCTGCTTCCAGGGGTAGCGGGGATAGATAGTATAACACATAATCACAGGATAATGGAGGGCACTGGGCCTGGGAAGGTTATGGAGAACATCAGGCGTCTTGACTCAGAGGAGGCGACGAGGATGGCTGGGTTGGATTTTGTGATTAATGCTTTCCTTAACCATGAGAGCGATGTGGCCGGTCTTGTTTGCGGTGATGTGGTGGATGCCCACCGGGAGGGCGTCAAGTTTGCACGAAAGCATTACGCCACGGAGCTGTACAGGGAGGCAGACATCGTCATAGGCAACGGGTACCCCATGGCTAACGAGGGCTACAAGGCGTACCATATACTCAGGGACAGCGTCCGTGAGGGCGGTGACATGGTCTTCCTGCTTTACACGCCTGAGGGGTGCAGGGTACACCACTACAATGGTCGCTTCGGCACGGACTTTGGGGGAAGAGGCTGGACCAAGACCACGTACGTGAAGAAACCATGGAAGATGGACAGGGTGATCTGTGTCACGCCTCAATTAGCCAAGATGGATGAGTATTATTATGGAGAGGGGAGCCATTGGGTCAAATCATGGGAAAAAGCTTTGGAGATGCTGGTGGCTACTCATGGGGAGGACGCTACTGTGGCGCTTTACCCGACCGCGGCGATGCAGATTAGCAGGGAGAACTCCGCCAATCTGTGAATCCCCCTTGCTCCCATATTTTAAGTAGTTTTGTTCGACTGTAATCTCGGTGTTTCAATGGTAAAGATTCTCGATAACGTGTACAGTATAGATCACTCTGAGGCGAAGAACCACAGCATGGAGTCATGGATACTGGACTGCAGTGAGGGAACAATTCTCATCGATGGGGGAATGACGCCCCAGCACGTGGATAATATCGCGGCTGAACTCAAATCAATGGGTAAGAAATGGAGCGACATCAAGGCTATTCTAATCACCCACAAGCACGGCGATCATATCAGGAACCTTCCCCAGCTGGTTGAGCTTACTGGCGCCCCTGTTCAAGCCCATGAATATGAGGCTCCGTTGATCAAGGAAACTGTTGGTGTTGAGGTTAAGGGACTGGCGGATCACACAGTGTTACCCTGGTGTGGGGGCATCGAGCTCATCCATGTGCCGGGTCATAGTGAGGGGAACAGCAGTTATTATCTGAAAAAGCATAGGGCGATGATCGCGGGTGATACCATCTTCGGTGACGAGGACGGCAACCTGATGCCGCCCCCTGAGAGGTACTGTTTGGACGTTGAGCAGGCGACCCGGGAGATGAGGCGGCTTCTTGACTACGATTTTGATGTCTTCATATACACCCACGGCAAGGACATCATCGGCGGTGCCAAGGAGAAGGTAAAAGCCCTGGTTGAGGAGCACAGTTAACAGCAAAGGAAATAACTACTCACCACCCCTCTTCTTTTCTCTATGATGCCCAGGCCCCGGTGGTGGAACTACAACTACACCGTCTTGATGATAACCTGGATGGGCTGGATCAGCATATACCTGGCACGCTCAGTCCTGCCACCGGTTCTGCCCGTGCTCACAGAGGAGTTCAGTTTAAGTCACGCCCAGAGCGGCCTCCTTGAGACGGCGTACCTAATCGGGTACATCATAAGCAAGGTCCCGGCGGGGGAGCTCAGCAGGCGTTTTGGCGCCAAGAAAGTCCTGGCCGGCAGCATGGTCGGTTACGGCGCATCAACCCTGCTGACCTCATCGGCGCAGGGCTTTTCCCATATATTCATGCTACGGTTCCTGGTGGGTCTCTTCCAGGGCGTCCACCTGCCCGTCGCCAACGCGTTGCTCAGTGACCGTTTCGGCTCAAGGCAGGGCAGGGCCATCGGGTTCAACGAGTCCGGCGCCAACGTGGGCAACACCCTTGCGTTCCCTGTCGCCGTCAGCTTCCTCTCCGTTTGGGGTTGGAGGGCGGCGTTCATCGCGTTATCCTTGCCGGCTTTCCTCCTGGCCGCCGCAACGCTTGCTTTGATGAGGGAGGAGGAGAGTGATGCTCCTGAGGCATCTAACGGTGATTTATGGGAGTATTCCCGGATTCTCATCCCTTTGGCCTTGAGCCACGCGACGTATAACCTGGTCCTGAGAACCACTTTCACGTTCATGCCTTCTTTCCTCGTCGAGTACAGGGGCATGGCGATAACCGCGGCAGGTTACCTAGCCATGGTCCTCCCCTTCGCGGGTATATTCTCCAAGATGGGAAGCGGCTTCATCCTTGAGAGGCTGGGCCCCAAGACGTCCATCAGCGGGGCAACAGCTCTGAGCGCCGTATTCATGGCTGGGCTGGTGAGGACCCCCGGTGGACCGTGGGTGGGACTGAATCTACTGACCTTGGGCCTTGTATTGTACAGCTTCTCACCTATTATCTACTCATCCACGACTAGCTCTCTTCCTTCCAGCCTGAAACCGGTTGGGCTGGGGGTGGTAACGATGTTCGGCAACTTAGTTGGGGCGTTATCAACCTCGGCAGTGGGGGCTCTCATCGATTCCAGTGGCTACGGTTTCGCGTTCACTGTCGTCGCTGCTGTAACGTTAGCTAGCTCCGCCTTGATCCACCTATCAATTTCCTAAGGCGCGCGCTTAGTCTAGGTAATCCTTGACCATTTTATCAACTATCTCAGCTATAGCAG
>JABXKY010000049.1 GCA_013619005.1 Candidatus Bathyarchaeota archaeon
CAGCCCCATTCACAAGTGAGATAATGGACGCGTCCGAGGAATTGGAAATAATAGGTATTTCTAGAGGCGGACCCGTTAACGCAGATCACGATGCCGCAACCAAGCGAGGAATCAGGGTCCTGAGGGCTGTGGGAAGAAACGCCGAGTCCGTGGCCGACCAGACAATGGGTTTTGTCATCTCGGAGAGCAGGCTCATAGCCAGGCACAGCCACGAGGTCAAGACTGGAGAATACTTCAAGAAGCTGGAATCCGAGGGACGTTCAAGCTACATGGGATCATTCAACTGGATGGAGCTAAACGGAAAGACCCTGGGATTGATAGGTTACGGCCAGGTTGGAACAAGGGTAGCAAAGCGCGCCCACGCCTTTGGTATGAACGTTATTGTGTACGACCCCTACATTGATACGCGAATCCTTGAGAGCGAAGGCTGCGCCAGCGTCAAGCTGGACAACCTGTTAAGGGACTCAGATTTCATCTCGATCCACGCCAAGCTGACCCCAGAGACGCGCCACATGATTAACGAAGAGACTCTTGCCAAGATGAAGAAAACCACCGTGATAATCAACACGGCGAGGGGTGAAATCATCGACGAAGAGGCGCTATACAGGGCATTGACAAACGGAGTCATAGCTTCGGCTGCATTGGATGTTTTTGAGGTGGACCCCATCAGGCAGGATAACCCGCTCATCGGACTTGACAACGTTACAATCACGCCTCACAGCGCAGGGAGGTCCCCTGACACAGAGATGAGGGGTTACAGGCAGGTGGCTCTCCAGGTGACCGCTTTCCTCAGGGGCGAAGAGATAAACCCAATGTACGTGTCGAACAAAGCAGTTCTGTAAGGGTTATACATGGTTAACGAAGGTTTCCTGGCGATAGACGCGGGTTCGGGCAGCGTCAAGACGTTCTTGGTAAATCCTAGAGGCGTTATCATTAGGCGCTCCGAGATCAACTGGAACCGAGAGACTTGGACCGCCGAAACGGGTTGGGCGATGATCGTCAACGCGTTGAAAAAACTTGAGATAGCATCATCTAGCTTCAATATTCACGGCATCAGCGTCACTAGCATGAGAGAGGAGTTCATTCTCATTGATGATAGACAGAATGAGATCAAATACCACCTATCTTCTGAGTCTAGAGCTCACGGGGAAAAAACTCTCGAGAGATACGGTACGCAGATGTACGATGAATCCGGTCACTGGCCCGTCCCCAACTGGATAGCTGGGGGTATTCTTCCCTGGGTTAATGAGATGCACCCTGAATCAATGAAGAGTATAAGATATGTTCTCATGTTGAGCGATTGGGTTAACCACAAGCTCACAGGTGAGGCGTGTACTGACGGAACCAGTGCATGTGAGACAGCCCTATTTGATGTAAGGAACAATGACTGGAGCTGGAGCATCATCGATGAGTTGAATTTACCTAACTCGATTTTCCCTGAGGTAAAATTTAACTCGTACAGGATAGGGGAAATCACCGAAAAGATAGCTCAAATCACTGGTCTACCTCATGGAACCCCCGTTTTCATGGGGGGCGCAGACACCCAATGCGGCCTCCTTGGGATGGGGGCTAAAGAGAACGAGGTTGCCGCTGTGGGAGGCACTACAACACCCGTCCAGATGATTACTGGCTCACCGGTATTCGATGGGAAACGTAGAACATGGACCAACAACCATGTGAAAGGCAAAGAGTGGATTCTTGAGTCCAACGCTGGATATACCGGGAGGGCTGTACGCTGGGCTATGAACGAACACGGGTTCAGTGATTACCAACAGCTCAACAGGGAGGCTGAGTCAATCCCCATTGGGTCAAATGGAGTACTATCCTACCTTGGTTGCCACCTATTTGATTCTGGACCAACATACTGGGAGATGGACCAGCTCGGAGACCTTCCTATTCCACAGACAGTAACGGGAAAAGAGGTCTACAATAGGGCGGAAGTAGCTCGGGCAATACTCGAATCAAACTCCTACGCGGTCAAAGGAAACATGGAACAGCTTGAGGAAATATCTGGAGCCGAGTTTGAGTTCTTAAAGTTCTGCGGGGGTAACTCCAAGTCTGA